>JBIIIF010000219.1:0-12276 GCA_044235005.1 Planctomycetaceae bacterium
GTCCGGCTGCAGCCTCCAGGGTGCGGCGTGTTGTAAGATTCAGCTTTGCAACAAGTTGCTTGAGATCCATGGAAGCCATTAGTTTGCCCTGTCAAAAACAACGTAAACGTCGGGAAACAGAATTTGCTGTCAGTGAAGCAGTCTAAAGGGTTTACTCATCATCTTCCGCTGCACTCACCACGGAATGTTGTAAATCGTCATGCGACGCACCGGGCTGCCCCGCCTCCGGCTCGCCCCGGAGCCTGAAGACGGCGTCCTTGCTGTCCCCTGATGCGGGGCGGCTTCCAATCCATGTGGTCCACCCCAGAAGTCGCGTGCCGGAATCCTGCCCCAGTGAGGTTCTTGGCACCTCGTTCTGCCGAAGAACCACTTGCAGGTCCACATCGAAATCCGGTCCGACCCAGAGCCTGACGACCTGACTCAGCATGTTAAAGTCTGATTGTCCCGGACAGAACCGACGGAAGTCCTTCAATCCGAGTGGACCAGCGATGATGCGGATTCTGGACTCGACACTCCGGACTCGCTCGCCAGCCATCGCCGATTCACCCAGCCGACAGTTGGAACGAAAAACTGAATGGGCGGCACCGGGCATTCGAGTCTGATCTTCAGGGGAGAGATGGATCCACGTGCCTTGACGCTCCAGAATCGAAATCGGAATCAGAAACAAGGCGCTCAGTAGTCGCCGCAAAGACACCGCATTTCGCGGACGATGACTGAAAAGTCCGGCGTACCGCAGCAGTACCTGGTCAGAGAAAGCGAGACGCTTTCGAGTCGTCGAAGACGTCCTGCCAGTGTCCTGAAGAGCGGCGTTGCCAAATCCCGCGAAGCTGTACACGGACTGGGTGAAGCGATCTTCTTTCGCCGCACCCCGCTGAAGCTGAGATTCTTCCCATTGGAGCGGAAAGCGACTGCGTTGCCATGCGCGGTAGTAGATAGAAATCAGACGATGATGAAACAGGTCAAGGAAGTGACGCAAAGATTCATCCTGCTCTCGTCTGCGTCGAAGAATCAACTGGGTGTAATGCACGGGCAGGACACCCTGAGCACCGACCAGCCCCATAAAGGTTGTCAGGATCTCATACTTCTTGGGGTAAGCAGATCCATCGTTGCCGCGAATGACAATGGACGCGATTTCGGATGATGGAAAAGCGATCGCTACGTGGGCGCGAAACCTCAGACATTCCAGCATCGGATGTGCCGCGCCGCCGACAGGCACACGCAGTTCAATGCCGTTTTCCACGGCACTCTGAATTGTTTGATTGTGGATCAGTCGTACGGTCTGAAAAAAATCAAACTCCGTAGCGTTCGCCTGAAGAACCTCTTCTAAAGTACGACCTGATCTCCGGATCTCGGAGGCCATTGGTGATAGACACTTTCATTGTCAGCGTTGACGACTCGGGTCCGAACAAACGAATTCATATTGCAATAGAGTCCCAGAAATCTTTCCAGGATCTGGCCAAACAAAAACATTCCGCCGTCAGTAAATGCAGACGGAATTAACAGTACATCCACATCGATTCCACGACAGGCAAACAGTTGCGTGCGATTGCCCAGAGATTCTCTGACTCGCGCGGAGCCTCGTCGGTAGCGGACTCCGGACAAGCCGGAAATCACCTGTTGCGTGACGGCGTTGTTCACGAAGTCGTATAACCGCAGCATTTCGCGAAGGCCTTCGACGTTGTGCTGATCCAGTGAAAGTCCATTCAGGGTCAAGTGAGAAATCAGTCGCCACCGAACTCCATGTCCGAGTGCTGGAGCATAGCTTTCTGTGGGGCGGGAAATCAGGGAGCATGTGGCGAGACCTCCCTCCGAACCGGAAAACTGCATCGCGATACTGCCGTCAAACATCAGACGTCTGGGCAGGTTCATGTTTGTGCAGACTGTGTCGACACGCAGAGTCACGTCCTGCATGGCCTGAGGTCGAAAATCCAGATCGACAAGTGAAAGCCACATGTCAGTGCCCGGGCCATCGCTGCGTCGGCGACGGGACGTGTACCAGAAGGCCTGATTCTTTGCTTCGTCTTCACTGTGCAGGGCCGAGTAAAACGGATGATACTCCTTCTGGCTGCGGCGAGTGGTCGCAACGACTTTTTCAACCGAGTAGACTTCGAGTGAATTACGGCGACTACGGTCCGGCACGACTGGATGCTCGTACTCACCATGGTCCAGTTTTCGGGGTTCAGCAGACAGCCGAAACAGGTTCACGGCGGGTGAAGCACCCTGCACAAAAGTTCGTTTGTCGACAGCCGTCACAAGCTCTGATTCTTCATCGCGAAGATAGATGAACAGATGCAGATCGCGGCCAAACTTAGCGCGGTTGAGTCGGCTCAGATCGACATCAACGAAATGGAATTTTCGAGGATAAGCAAAGTACTCTGTCAGCAATCGGTACCCTACGAACGAGCGAGCTGTATAGGGCAGAAGTCCTTCGTCACTGGCCAAACCCACTGGTTGCAGGCAGTCGGCTTCCAGAAAGACAGGCGAGGGATCCGTCGGTGACGTGGCCACCGCTACTCCCAGCGCCTTGCGAAAAAAAACTTCGATCAGCTTGTTGGATTCTGTGACGCCGGCCTGCAGAAAAAAACGGAGAGACGCAATCTTCATCGCAGAAATCGAGACGGTCTCCACCATCGTTCGCAGATGTATATGCAGGACAGACTTCGCTGTCCTTGTCCAGCCGGATTCCGGTGCGCGGAACAGCCCGCTCTGGAGACGGGCGTCCACAACGTCGACGGGCCATAGCTGAACCGGGTACGCTGTTCGAAAGCGATAAGGTTCGCCGTCAATCGGAGGAGTTTCCAGTTCCGTACCGGCGGGAATCAGTTGTCCCTCCGTTAACTCACCCTGCGCCGCACCAAGCGAAAATCGTGCGATCGCCATTGAAGGCAGGGGATTAAGATAGTGCGGATACATGACGTTAAGATACGCCTCCGCAATCTCCGGAAAGTCGTCCTCAATTTTTTTTTGAGTCCGGGCGTTCAGATACGCGAAGGCTTCGATCAGGCGGGAGACATGCGGGTCTTCGACATGATCTTCGACGATGCCAAGTCGTCCGGCGATTTTGGGATGATCTTTCGCAAACATCTGACCCATGCGACGGATGAATCGCAGTTCAGAATTGTAATGCTGTAGAAGGTCGTCGCTCATCATTCCCCGCCACTGACAAAAAACATGTTACTGGAGGGCTCCAGCTGGGAATCAAAGACGACCGGCTCCGGTGCAGGGTCGGCATGAAGCAGTGCATCAATGCGAAATCGAATCACTCGGTCATTGCTGGTTGACTTGGTATCGAGGTGAACGGTGACCTCCTTAAAACGCGGCTCAAACTGTCGGATGATGCGTTCGATGATACGACGTAAATCTTTTCGATCATCTTCGTTGGCGAATACTGCCCCGGTAAAATCCGGGATTCCGTAGTTCAACAGTGATGTTTCCAGTTCCTCCAGATGCGATGGTATCTCCCGGCAGCGGTAACGAGTGTTTAACAGATTTTCCAGATCCCGGCGCACGCTCTTCTTCAGCTCACGCAGCAGGAACCCGGACGTTCGCAGCGGATCGTGAACCTGGCCTGGGTTATCATCAAGCAGGCGATCAAGAATCGTGGGAACCAGTTGTCGATCATCAGAGATACGAGTCATTCAGAGAGCCTTTCAGTGAACCGTTAACTTCAGGCTTTCGATATCCATAATTGCCGTATCGTCCTCGCCTGCCAGAAAGCACCTCTGGCCAATCCCCCGGAAGACTCCTGCGATCGGTTCGCGCCAGTCCGTTTCGCGTCCGAGCTTCAAAGCGTCTGAGACGGAGTCACTGCCGTTGAAATAAATGGCTGGCACGTAGGCATCGCCGGACGGGCCATCAATAACATCCAGCGTGGCGGGACGCCAGAGAATATCCAGTGGACGTTCGGCTGCTCGAAACTCCACACGCCGCAGTTGATTCAGAGGTACCCAGAAATACTTGCCTGTCGGAGTCAGCACCTCGAGCACCGGGGCCAGAAAATCGTCCAGATCAAGGAAATCAGACACTGGGCGACCGTTACATTCGCACGCGACTTCAGGACGCAGTGCCTGCGATTTCTGCAGACTGTCCTGGGATGCCGAAAGGTCACCGGCTCTGAAGTAAACCCAGGCTCTCAGAAGTTGCTCCACAAAGGGTTCCGGAGGCGAAAAGAATTCCGGCATTCGTCCTTTCAGATAGAACTCTCGCCGACATGTTGCCGCGCGGATCAGTTGCCGACAAAGTGATACGCCCGGGACTGGCTGGGCCGCCTGTGAAGCGAATGTTTCGAACTGCCTGTCAGCTTTCTCTAACTCTTCCTGAAAGCAAAACAACTGCGCCAGCAGGAATCGCGTGGCAGTGTCCATGGGTTTGCTGCGCAGCGTTGCAGTCGCAGCATTGATTGCTTCCGTCAGGTTGCCGGAGTTAAAAAGTTCAAGAGCTTTCATCACGGCGTTCCTCTAGAGATTAGCATTTCGAAGCTGGGTCTGGAGTCTCACACCTGCCGCAAGGTCATCCAGTTCATAATGTGGGCGCAGAAAAATTTCACAATCATAGACGCCAGGAGAACCGGGCCGCTCCTTAACGCTGACTCTCGCCTCTCGCAGAGGCCTGTTTGCCCGAGCGTCTGTCGAGGCAGAACTGTCGTCGGTGACATATTGCACCAGCCAGTCGTGCAGATATCGTTCGCATTCATCCGTGCTGATGAATGCACCAATTTTGTCGCGGCCCATTACTTTGACGTACCGCGCAAACTGAGAAACACACAACATGTACTGCAGCATTGACGACATTCGAGCATTCAGAGTAGCTGACTCATTCATGCCATAACGCTTTGGATCCTGAACCGACTGATTGCTGTAGAACGCGGCAAACGGAGTATCCGGGCAATGGCAAATCGGAATAAACCCGAAGCTGGAAACAGCACGCTCGAGGGTGTCAGGGATGATTACTTCGACAGAAGTTTTGCTGATCATTCCCGGCTTCTCAGTACGTGCCGAATCCGTTGGAAGACCGCGCACCAGGCCATTGCCATCACTTTGGCGACTGACGCCTCGAATATTCGCCAGCCAGCCGGTTTGCGCATAGGCTCGCATAACGACTTCGCCAAAGGCATACGCGGCATTGCCCCAAAGATATCCCTGACGATCGCCTCTTCGCACCTTTTCATCAAATCGAAAAGCTTGCGCCCCTTCCGGATCACCACTCCAGGGGCGCCGCATCAGAACTCGAGGAAGCGTAAGTCCAAGGAATCGGGAATCTTCCGAATCACGCAATGCTTTCCACTTAATGAACTGCTCGTTCCTCTGCGGATCAAAAACCGCCTGCAGATCAATACGGTCCAGTTCTTCGAAGGAATCGAGTTCGAAGAACTGGGGTCCTGCCGATGTAATGAGCGGACAAAATCCAGACGCGGCGACACCCGCAAGCGACTTCAAAAGTCCAACACCGTCGTAGGGGAATGAGGAGTTTGGCCAGGGGCTGAATTCGTAATCTGCGATCAACATTCCGACGGGAGTTGCGCCGGCCTGATCAAGACCCTCGGTATAGATTCTTCGAAACAGCAGGCTTTGATCAAATTCTACAGAGCGGCGGAAATCGAGTTGCAGTTCCTGCAGCGAAATGTTCAGGACATTGATCTCCAGCTTTGGTGGCTGCCTCCAGTCGGACTCCTCGATCAACTGATTTCGAGTCCGCCAGAGGTAATGCAGCCCACGCCAAGATGCCTCCAGACGCTGGAAACGCGGATGGTGCAGAATTTCGTTGACCTGATCACTGATCCAGGTATCGATGGCCACAATGGCTTCCGCCAGTGTGTTGCGGAGGTCTTTGATGTCCGGAATGTTTCCACAGAACCATTCACGCAGGGCCTCCGCGTCAGTGGTGGCGTTCCGGAAGCGGCGAATTCGCTCACCCGGACCCGCACTACTCGTTTTGCCGGTTGCTGCTGCCAGGTCATCCAGCAGGCTTTGAGCTCCGGTCTCTGAAACAGAGGCCGGAGAACTCGCAGCCACAAAATCAGTGGACGCGGGAGCGTACTGAGCATCGGCTCCCATCACACAACGCTCCCCTCGGGTTCAGGATGCAACCAGCAGCCAACAGACCGAATGATGACGATCGACACAGGCAAGTTTTTTCTCTGCTACTGCGTCGCTTCTACTTCTTCCCCGATGGCAACTGGGCAACCATTGACATGGCCGCATTGAGTTCTTCCATCTGGAGGAATGGCTTGAGAAAGAATCGGGCGTTGTAAACGCCGGGTGATCCGGGAACTTCTTTGACTTCCACACGGGCTTCAGACAACGGGAACTTGGCCTTTTCATCGGCACTGGGGCGGCTCTGGGCACAGACGTAGTTCTTAATCCAGCGATCAAGCCAGTCTTCGCAGTCCTGAGCTTCCATGAACGAACCGACTTTGTCTCGCGCGATACATTTCAGATAATGCGAGAATCGCGAAGCGGCCATGATGTAAGGCAGACGTGCCGAAATTTTCGCGTTCGCTGTCGCCTCTGGTCGGTCGTAGTTCTTTGCCTTCTGACAAGTCTCTGCGCCCATGAACACGGCGTAGTCGGTCCCCTTGAAGTTCCCCAGTGTGATGAAGCCCATGTCGCTGAATTCCTTTTCACGGCTGTCCGGGATCAGGATTTCTGTGGGACACTTCTGACGCTTATCGCCTTTCTTTGTCTTGACGACATGAGATGGCAGATTTTCGACCTTGCCACCGTTTTCCACACCGCGAATCGCCGTACACCAGCCGGTTTCCGCAAAGGCGCTGGTCAGATTGGACCCCATACAGTAGGCCGCATTCATCCAGCAGTATTCATCGTGATCAATCTCGATCGGTTCGCCATTTCGTCCGAGTGGAACTTCTTCAAAGTTGAAACCATCCACCGGCGAGGTGTTTGCACCATAAGGCAGACGGGCCATGACTCGCGGCATCGTCATGACAACATATCGCGAGTCTTCACTTTCACGGAAGGAACGCCACTTGATGTACTCTTCCGTGTCGAAGATCTTCTTGAGGTCGCGAGGATTCGAGGTTTCCGTCCAACTGTCGAAGCCAAACATCTTTGGCGAAGGGGATGTAATGAACGGGGCAAATGCTGCCGCAGCCACACCCGACATTTTGCTGAGACAATCCATATCGGCCCCACCATGATCGAACTGGTAGTCACCGATCAGTGCTCCAAAAGGAGTGCCTCCGGACTGGTCGAATTCGCTGGTGTAGACCTTTTTGAAAATCTGACTTTCAGTGAACTCGGACGCTCGGCTCAGGTCTGTATGAAGTTCCTTCTTGGAGCAGTTCAACACTCGTAGTTTAAGGTTCTCACCGGTTTCTGTGTTCTGAACGAGATACTTCAGCCCACGCCAGGAACCTTCCAGCTTCTGAAATTTCTCGTCGTGCATGACGACGGCCAATTGCTTGCTGACAACATTATCGATGTCAGAAATCAGTGATTCGATCGTGCGAACCACGTCCTTGTCGACTTTGCTGACATTCGACGAAACAGCTCGAACCAGTGTCTCAAACAGATCCTTTGCTCGATCCGGCTCGGTGTTCTTCGTTGCTTCGACGAGTGTATCCAGAGACAGGCTCTCAATATACTGATCTGCAGATGCACTGGAAGCAGCTTGATTTTCCTTGGCCATGAACAATCTCCGCACGACAACACAACAGTTAAAAGATCAGCAAAATTCACGCATTGAAAATGGCTTCGCCACTTCGCAGAGCGACCAGCCACTGACGCCAGAGGACTATGAATTCGGAAGAATCCTGAAGCGAAGGGCTCGGTCCGGAGTCCGGACTACTCCGCCTTTGGCTCTTCAACACCCAACTCGCCGGCGATTGATTTCAATTTTTCTGTATTGGTCAAAACCTTCTCGAGGATCTCTTCCAGTTCCGGATTTCCACCCACCTTGACCAGCAGGTCACGCAGCTTATTTCGGTTGGCCAGCAGTTCTTTCAGGTGCGGGATCTGATTAGCCACAGCTTCCGGGCTGAAGTCATCCAGCTTTGAAAACGCCAACTGCACAGCAATCTGCGAATCGTCATCAGCCATCGTGTTCTTCACACGAAGATTCAGCCCCGCGTTCATTGTGCTCATGACTTCGTCAAAGTTGTCACGATCAATGTTGGTGAAATCCCGCTCTCGCAGTGGTTCCAGCTTTGATGTGGGATCCCCCGAGAAATCTCCCATAACGCCCACAAGAAAGGGCAGATCTTTGACAACTTCTGCCCCGCCGGTTTCGACTTTATACTCGATGTGAACACGAGGCTTTCGGACGCGACTCTTTTTCGTCTGCATGCTTTCAGACATCTTGATTTACTCCAGTCCTGAGACGTATTACCGAGATCACCAGAAATTTACACCGATCACAGCACAGCCTACGAGAGCTATCAAAGCATTCAAGCGACCAGCTATCCCACATTACGAATCTTCATCTTTAAAGCCCGTCAGACGAAAGAGATCCCGACGGGCATCGCTATTGTCAACCAGTTCCTTCATCAGTTCCGGGAAGGAAAGATTTCGCCACGCGACGATCCTCTTTAACGCAGTTGACACCGGAGAATGCGGTTCCGTCTTTGAGAAGAAGTCCGCAACCTTTTGCAGCATTTCATAGGCTTCCCCCCGTGTTTGCAAGGGACCAACGGGTACTGGCGAAGAGCTTCTGCCCCCGGATGCTGAAGAATGCGCCACGTCCGTCGCAGGATCGTCATTGTTGACGGCTGCCGCCTCCGAGCGACCTGAGATATGGCGAATCCGTCGCAGGGAATCCTCCAGTTTGTCCTCGACCGTACTGCTGGAAGGTCCCGGCGCATCGTGGCTTTCCCGGCATTTTTCCCCCAGCAATTGGGACATTTTGCGATAATTGCTCAGAGCGGCTTCGGCGTCTTCATAGAGCGTATCAAATACGTTCTCAGATACAGCCCGAGCCGACGTCATGAACAAATCTTCAGAAACTCGGGCTCGAGTTCCGAAGGCATCCAGATAATCAATGCCCGTGAGAGGCCCCAGTGGCGATGACTTCACCAGCGGAATTCGGTCGATGGCAAACGGCAGCACGGTCAGGCCGTTCAGACCGGAGATGGCTGCTATGGTCGGGTGTTCCTCGATCGCTTCGAATTCGTCCTGATCGAATGGCGGAAACAGTTCGCCCCAATAGCTTTCAGCCAGCTCGCAAATCAGCTCTGCCCCGTCGCGAATTCCCGCAAAACCATGGATTCGGGTGAGGGATTCCATAAGCATCGCGCAGACAGCCATATCCTTGGATTTGGTTCGCAGAATTTCAATCGCGTTTTTCTGCACCGGGACCCAGTTCGGCACAGGTGGCGATTGAGTTCCTTCGGGAACCTGAGGTTTACCATCTGGACCGATCGGAACCTGAGCCCACTTCTTTTCTGCTGAACGTGCCGTATCAGCGAGCGACCGCAGGTCATACATCAGCGAATGTTCGCTGAGATTTTCTCCCGTCGGAGCGGCGTCCGAGATCGGAGCCTTTAAGGCATTCAGGTCAATTACTGACGGCGTCCCCACTTCCGGCCCCTCGACTGAAACATGCGGGCCTCTGACATCACGCCCGCCGACTCAAAAAAGAGAGTCCGACAGACTACGCCCCCCAGGAGGGGGTTGTCGACCGAAGACTGGCTCAAATTCTGAGGAGGGTCGAAATTGCCGGGAGAACCAGTACTGAGCAGGAGAATAGCCCGCAAAAAATGTACGACTGCAGCGGGAGGGGACATCGGGTTACTGAATTGCCTTAGGCTGCTCCCGACTTACCATGCCGGAAAAGGAATTGTCTGGTGTGGCCAAATCCTCCAAAGAATTTCCCTCTCCCGTTGTTGAAGCCAGCGACTGCCCTTCTCCAAAGCACTTTCAGCTAGCTTCTCGCAGTACGAAACCATAGCCGCCACGATTTTGTCAGTCGGAAATTTCTTGTCCAATGCCTGACCGACAACAATTCCTATGACAATTCCCGCAGCAATTGGCCAGACGACTGGAGCCCCCAATGCTGCAACAGTGACTCCGGCGATGAATCCCGCCAACCCACTAAAGACTGCTTTGCTGACATTGGTGAGGATCGTGAAACCAAGCTCGAGTTCGAGCAATTTCTTGTCGTCCAGGACTGCTTCAAGAACATCGGAAGCTGTGACAAGGACAATCGAAAGTGCGGTGCCCTTAACTGCTGAGTTTGCCAGCCTCGAGGTGCCAATGACCAAGTCCGCGACCTTGAGGTTGGTCAGCTTGTATTTCGGTGCATTCAAGAACTTTCGCAGGCCAGGGTAGCCCGATATCACAACATAATCAACACCCTTGATGGTGCGAATCGCTGCCCGCCCGGTGAACCCCAGCTTTTGCAAAGCAGCACGAAGATCTTTCAGGACGTCCTTTATCGGAGAGGCAGCGTTTGCGGTCAAGGAGGCCAGAAATTTGATCAATTCGTCTTTCTCGATGATTATCAGTTCGCTTGGGCTTTCGGTAATGTTTTCTGCGGTTTCAACACGACATTCAAAGGGGCAGACAGCCTGCCGGATAATCGGACCACCAGTTGATCCAGGAAGCGGTGATGGCTGACGGCATGATGTACCATCATCGGTCAGGGTTTCCCATGGCAGGTAACTTGCTCGGCCATAGGCTTCGTAACGTCTGGATGATCCCATAATGCCGTTCTTTCCCACTCCGGAATTCACTGAATGTTCACTGATCCTGCACAAGTTGGGCTTTTGTCCTGCATCGTACGTCAGAGGCGCCGTGGCAGATCAGCAGTAGAGCATTCTCCGGGGCAGCATCGATAAAATGCTGCCGAGCTTCCACCATTCTGCTCGGCCAACAATATACAAAGATCACATCTGCGGTGTGAATCATTTCCAGATAACTGCCAGTGACGATGGTCGCCTGCAGGCCGTGCCGGTTGAGAAGTTCTCGCGACTGTTCAGCCAGAGTTGCGTCGATTTCAATCCCTGATGCTCGAAACCCCAGAATTTCCGCCATTCCGGTGACTACGCCAAGCCCGCTTCCCCATTCGCAAAAAGACGGCTCGGCAGATTCTCCAAACCGACGGCGAATTTCGCTGAGGACTTCCCAGACAGCTTCATAGTCACTGGGAACGAAGTCAAAACAAGTGACGGACCTGACTTCCGCCGTTGCCGCATGAATAAGTCGCCTCACGGAATCAGGGATGGCGGACGTCGGTTCTTCTCCTTGGTTATCGCTGGCAGTCTTCATTCTTCGATCCTTTACAGGCCGGCTTACTCAGATCGCGAGTTCAGTTGTTATTACCACTTCTCGCCAACTAATTTGCGTTTCATGGCTTCATACCAGGAACGCACCTCGCCACCAGACAGTTGTCGCCCGGGAAGTCCGTCCGGTGAAAACACCGTCAGTGGTTCGCCGGTGTGTGTGCCGAATTGAGCTTGCCCTCCATGTTGAACCATGTCAGCAACGCCAATCTGCGTATTGATAAACTGCTGAACCTGAGAGAATCTTGGGTCGCGGATATGAGTGACACCGTTCAGTCTGTCGACGACTCCAAAATTGCGTCTCGGGTCCAGTGACTGGCCTCGAAAGTCCTTCGTGAAGATGATGTCGTAGAGATCGTAGTCCCCGTGGAGAAAAGAATTGTTGAGCTTGAGGCAACCGTAGTGCTTTGACTGTTTGTCTTCGTCGAGTGATACGTCTCCGATCTTCTGGGCCAGAAGTGCCTGAGTTTCCCCCCAATAGCTCATAGCTCGCGCAGCGTCATGGAAAGCTGTGGGGTGAATTGATGGGCTTACAACCAGGCCGGCAGTGAGAAAAAAACCGACGTTCTTGTCTGCGGTTTTCGCTTTGACGTGTATCGGCTTCGGACGAAAGCCAGTCTGGCCTATGTAAGCCACAGATGCCGGATTCGTCGGCCGAACGAGAATCCATGCCTGAAACCAACTGGCCGCCGCAGAAACCGAGGCTTGATCCTGAGCACGCATGAGAAGATTCCGGTCAAATGAAGAGTATGCGGTTGAATGAAATAGCGTCCGTTTAGTGCTTGTCGAGCCTTTATCTGACTGCATCACTTGCACGGTGCGGGGAGGGGAAATCTACCTTTAAGCGACAGGTTTCTGAAACGTTGATCATCGATACTCCGGCTACAACAGCAATAGGACACTGGACGGCGCAAGTCTACTCTTCGATGCAATTACTCGGCCTGCGACACGCAAAGCCGAACTTGAACGTCTGCTGTCGAAAGGACTGCTTCCATCCACTCACGAATCCTCTAATTTAGTTCTGAATTCTGGCGTACCTT
>JBIIIF010000220.1:0-12195 GCA_044235005.1 Planctomycetaceae bacterium
CCCGGCAGGCAGGACCTGCTTAAACTGCTGCCCGGCAGGCAAGGCCTACTTCGTCGCCTGATGATGAGCTTCGACGAACCACAGCCACTTGTCGATGCCGCGAGTCACCTCGGTGAACAGGTCGGCCGTCACGGCGTCTTCCAGTTCATCGGCTTCGGTAATCGTGTTCCGAGATTCATAAGCAAACGTCGACAACGCATGCGCTACAGCGTCAACGTGAGCGGAACCATCGCCAATACCTGAAGGATACTCCGTCAGTCGTGAGCGATTTGCAGCACCTCGAATCGTCCCTTCGGCCGTTCCGCCCAATTGCACGATACGTTCGGCGATCATGTCCACATAAGGTTCAATCGCCTCACTGACTTTGTCGAACAATTCATGCAGCCCGATGAAGTTTGGACCTTTGACGTTCCAGTGAGCCTGCTTCAACTGCAATTGCAGATCGATCGCGGACGCCAGACGCTGATTCATCAGAACGTTCAGTGCCGTGCGGCGCACTAACGGGATGTCGTTTTCGGTTTCGTACATCTGATTCGGATCAGCAACAATAGAGATGGATGTGTTCATGAGATTGACCTTTTTCTGTGAAAGAATGAATTTACGCAGCATGCATTCGGCATCTATGAATTCGCCGTCTACCGTTTATCGCCAAGCCAGGGGCGACGGCTCTTACGATGAGGCATCGCCTCCGACTCGGTGGTCAACAGAAGTGGTGGAGTGGCTGGTTCAACGATCCGCCAATGAGTCGCGGCGGATCCATCAGACATCAGGCAATGGCTGCTGCGGGCTCG
Source organism: Planctomycetaceae bacterium (assembly GCA_044235005.1). Classification (GTDB taxonomy): domain Bacteria; phylum Planctomycetota; class Planctomycetia; order Planctomycetales; family Planctomycetaceae; genus SXXK01. Next base: position 792 of record JBIIIF010000220.1, read on the forward strand.
TCAACAATGAAAGACTTCGTCATCGTCGCACCGGAATGGCCCAGCAGAACTTTTGCACGTTCGATTTCTTCGGGTGTTCCATGAGCGACCATCAGGAACTGCCCTGACTTAATGCTGGCCTCGTAAGCCACAATGCTGTTGTTCGGAATTCCAATACTGGCCAGAGCTGCTCCGAGAGCAAATACTTGAACGTTGCAACCACACTGTTCCTGTGATGCTGACACGCTGCGTCTGTCGTCTTCTTCATCTCAACATATCCTTAGGTTAGGGCATAAGAAAAGCCGACGTGATTGAATACTCGAAAGTGTTCAATCACGTCGGCTTACTTGAAAACTGGCTGCCCAATTAAGAGCAGCCATTTTGGGGGTCGTCCGACGATCTTAAATATTTCTCACAAAACTACATACTGTCTGCTGATGGTTCGATCCTCACGTCACCGACTGAATAAGCAATGCCTATACCCGGCATTTCGAGTAATACTCAGGAATAGACCACGACGGTCAATGAAGCATGTCTCACCGTGATCGAAGCAGCGTTCGGATCTCACTCAGTTCTTTGAAGACTGCTTCGTGCTGCAATTTCCGTTCGGCCGCATCCCTGATGAGTTGACTCTCCAGACGCGAATGCAGACGCGAGAGGTCCTTCAGAACAGAACTGTCGTGCGGTGTTGTCTGGCTGGTCGAATCCGCATTGCTGGAATCAGCATCGGCTGAAGGCTGCTGTTGCGATTCTCTATCGATGTCGGTTTTAATATCCGTTTCGATGTTGATGGTCAGTGCGGACTTCAGGCATTCGAGATAACTGGCAATCACCTGCAGCTCGCCTTTGGATGATTCGTGGTAAACGCCAATGATCATCACGTCATCATTACGATGCATTTTCCCTTTAACTTTGCCTCCGATCTCAACCGGGAATCGAATCATGGATCCATCGGCGAGAATCATTCCATCAACTTCCCCGTGACGATTCTTCCGCAGTTTTTTGAGCGTTCCTCTCAGCTCCACTGCTTCACCCTCCTGTGGTTTCCTGTGGTTCTCCTTCGAGACCATCATTTTTTCGGTTGCTTGCGTTCTTTTCGCGGCGATCTTTGTCTTTTTTGCCATAGGTAAGAGCCATTTCAGGAGGTAAAGATACTGTTGCGGCGGTCAGTCACTATCGCTGATTTCGTCGCCGATAGACAATCGCAGCGTGCAACAGGACGCCAAGCCCCCAGCCCAGCAGCGGCCAGTAGAACCACAGTTTCTCTGAGTTTCGCGTCAGGTTGAGCGTTGTGAGCCCTGTGTTGACAATCAGAAAAACGATCAGATGAATCCACAGTCCCCTGATTCGCTCCTGATATGTTTTCGGTGGATGCTTTCTTGTCTGTGGCATGGTCAGCACTTTCGAATTCGCCAAAGAAGACTTCAACTGTTTTGTATTCACGCTGCTGCACTATGCAAGCTCGCCGTTCTTTGCACGGACCGCGTTTTACCACGGCTGTTCGCGAACAAACGGATTGTCCATTTCGCTGGGTTTTACGACAGGCTTCGCGGTCGAATCTGATTGAAATCTTTCCGGAAGAGCATCCGCCTCAGATTGATTCGCTGACTGAAGATTTTCATCAGAGGCTGATCGGCTGGTGTCGATCAAACCCGATACCACAGCCGCGGAGGTCTGCGTGCCGATGTCAAAGGCCGACGGTATGGATTCGCTGTGTGACATGATGTTCCCCGAAATAAGCGGACTTGTCGACGGTGTTTACTCGTTGGCAACCCGAACAATCAGTTTGCCAAAGTTCCGGCCTTCGAGCAGTCCGATAAACGCGGCAGAAGCGTTCGGAAGACCGTCCACGATGTCTTCACGGAACTTCACTTTTCCGTCCCGAACCCACTCATTCATCTGAGTCTGAAACTCTGCGAAGCGATCACCATAATCATCGAAGATGATGAAGCCCTTGAGAGTGAGACGTTTGGTCAGGATTGTCCGCATAAGCAGCGATAAGCGGTCAGGACCCTTCGGCAGAGCCGTGTCGTTGTAAGAAGAAATCAGGCCGCAGACCGGGACACGAGCCTTCGTTTTCAGCAGCGGCAGGACGGCATCAAACACTGGCCCGCCGACACTTTCGAAGTAGACATCAATGCCTTCGTGGCAGGCGACAGCGAGTTCCTGCGGGAAGTCGGCGGAGTGGTGGTCAAGACATGCGTCGAAGCCCAGCTCGTTAATCACATATGCACATTTCTCTGCTCCGCCTGCAACACCGATGACTCGACATCCTTTCAGGCGAGCAATCTGGCCGACGACGGAACCGACGGCTCCGCTGGCTGCCGCGACAACAACGGTTTCCCCCTTTTGCGGATTGCCGATATCCAGCAACCCCATATAGGCCGTGAATCCCGGCATGCCCAGAACGCCCAGGGCAAGCGACGGCTGCGGCATTTTCGGGTCAAGCTTTATCAGCCCACTGCCATCGGAAACCGCAAAACGTTGCCAGCCGGACATGCCGACCACAAGGTCACCATCGCGAAATCCAGGATGACGCGATGAGATCACCCGCGAGACAGTTCCACCGACCATCGTCTGTCCAACGTTGATCGGAGCGGCGTAAGAGGTTGCGTCACTCATGCGGCCACGCATATAAGGATCGAGCGACAGAAACAGCGTTTTCAGCAGCATTTGGCCGTCATTGGGCACAGAGGGCGGCAGTTCCTCGATCCGAAAGTTGTCGACAATCGGCTTTCCGATCGGGCGAGAATTCAGCACGACTCGCTGATTGATTAAACCGTCCTTCGCGAAGGAAACATCGAGCTCCATCGTTGACGCCTGCGACTTAGCCATGAGTACCTCTTCCTCTAAGTGTGAGCTGATCCGCTTGTCTCGCGGCGCATGCAAAAAGCCGACGTGAGGAAATCCCGGGAGATTTTCTCGCGTCGGCTTACCTGATAACTCGCCCCGCGTCTCAAGCCGCAATGCGATTTATTGAGTCATCCGAAATCAGTGCCGCACACTGCTGTGGTACGGCAAGATTCTGCACTGACCTTTTATCAATCGAGTCCTGGAAAGCAATCCGCTTTCTGCGAAGTTTCCTCCGATCCTCACGGGAATCGGAGGGAGCAGATTTCGCACATCCACAGATGTGTACTGTCGGGGCACATCTTTGTAACGCATATCAATCGACTGGTCGTGTCGCTAGAATAGAGGGATGCTGCGGCGCAGAGCGCGGTTGACGCAGCCGCTGGCTTGTGAGTTTCTCCCTCAGTTCGAATACCTTCAATTTTGCTCTACGAGGATGCCGACCATGTTGACTCAGGGCGAAATGGAAGCGGCCGTCTGCGAGGGCATCTCGCGATTTGAGCAGGAATACATGGGCCGTGGCCCAAAAGAGGTCCGCTGTTTTCTGATCGAAGATCTGTTGCTTGTTCGTTTGCAGGGCGTTCTGACAGCGGCAGAACAGCATCTTGTGCAGACCATGGCTCCGGAACGAGGTCGAGATTTGCTGAAGGACGTCCGCACACAATTGATCGAGATCGCTCGTCCCATGCTGGAGTCGCTGATCGAGAGAGTCACTGGAGCGAAAACGATCAGCCTGCATCACGACATCAGTACCATTTACGGCGAAGAGGTTATTATCTTTGCACTCGGGAGCGTTCCCGTGGTTCGGCCATCAGCCAATAAAACTCGGTGACTGCCGCTATTGTTCGATCCGCCACGGCGTTGCTGCGTGATGTCTGGCGACCTTTTCCGAAACTTCGATGATCAGCCGCAACATGCTGCCGGCAGTCAAGAGATGGAACCGCCTTTAATAAACGTGGTGCTGTTTTCTTTGAGACATACGGCCGGCAGAACGCGAAGTTTCAGACTGCCTGCTCAGGGCAGTCTTTGATCAGAAAGATATGGACGCGCCATGCCGGGACATTGAGGTAGAGACCTCGTTCCGTGAGATCATCACCGTCTCGCACGATCGTCTCTGCTGTCAATTGATCCTGCAGTGTCCATTTGCGTCCGCCCAGATCAGCCCACGACAATTTCACAAACGTCTGAGCAGATCCGGGGCCATAGTTCACACAGATCAACCATCGTTCCGTTGAATATTCCCATGCGAATGACACACACTGACGAAATGTCGGATTAGCCTCCCACTCCGGAAAACATTCCAGCAGCGACCATGTTCCTTCACGAAATGCCTTTGATCGGAGACACCCGAGCAGGGACCTGTACAGATCCTGGATCGCTGAGTCGGGAGTCTCAGAGGTACGCCGCGCAAGATGCATGGAGACACGATGCTTACGCCCCTCAAACTGCCCCTCATGGAACAAGCGAAGACCGGGTGAAAAAAACGAGATCGCCGCTGCGGCAAGATGTTGCTGCAGGGAAAGAACCGACGCCACGCGTGGCTCATCGTGGTTCTCAAGGAAACGACAACTGCGCTGCTGAAACTCCGGATCAGCCTTCAGATGTTCTCGAACAGCCACACTATCGAATGATAACAGGCGGTCGTAGAGACGTTTATCGTAGGTAAAATCGAAGCCCTGCTGTTGTAACTCCCATTCCAGATCCCAATAAACCTCCGCCATGAAGACAAAGCCAGCATTCCGCCCCCGCACGGACTCGATGACCCACGGCCAGAAGCAGACTTCGGTTGATGGAACTCCGTCTGCAGGCACAGCTCTGGATCCCCAGGTTCTGGCAATGATGTCCGGAAGCAGAAGCATCGCCATGTCGCAGCGGACGCCATCACATTGTTCAGCGATGCTTTGCAGTACGAGTCGTTGAGCTTCCTGCAACTCTTTGCAGCGGTAGTTGAGCTGCAGAGTATCAACCCAGCCGTTGAAGCAGGGATCCTTCCCGTGAGCCAGCACTCGTGGTCCGTGATTCGTCATAACCCGAACATAGTTGTGGGGCTCAGCGTCAATATCACGTTCACTGCCTTGAATGTAGTACTCAGGATGCTCTGCGACCCACGGATGATCCTGTGCGGTGTGATTGGGAACGAAATCCGTCATCAGCCGCATTCCGCGATGAGCAAGCCGTTTCCGAAGATCGGCGAGTGCATCACGTCCGCCAAAATCGGGATGCACTTCATATGCACAAATGGCAAATGGTGAACCGCAAATATCGACCTGTTCGAAATCCGGAAGGCCCTTTTGGTACTCCTCACGCCAAACAGGGTTTGTTCTTGATACCTCCCGCCCCGCTGAACCCGTTGTCCATACGCCCAGCGACCAGAACCAGTTGAAGCCCTGTGCTTCCAGAAAATCCAGAAGCTCATCCGGAATGTCTTTCAAGGTCGCAGGACGACCCAGTTGGCAGGCCAGCTCCTGAAGACAAACTCGAGTGTTAAACTGAAACAGCACCGGACATACAAAGGAGGACATTGAAAACTCCCGAGACAACTTCCGCTTCACTTACGGAGCGAAGACAATCCTGCGTCTGTTGTTGGCCAAGCAAGTGTAACATCGCTTGCCGAAGAAAACTTCACTCAGAGGCAGTGCCTGACGAGAACACTATCCAATAAGGTCCCGCCCCAGTTCTCAAACCGCCTTCACAACCAGAGTCACAGATCACAAACCACTCACGGCCCCGGTCAATGTGACGAATGGCAAGTAGATTTTCAGCAAGTCATTGCGGGTAAATGACATAGGCAACAAGGCCCACCGCAAGGCTGATTTCCGAAAGGGCAAACGACTGGGACCTGATGATCACATCGTTCGCTGGCAAAAGCCGACATCAATATGTTCAGTTGATCGCAAGACGTATCACTCACTTCCTGATCATGTGATGATTCGTGAAGCTCGGATTCGCATCGAGCAGCCGGGTTTCCGAACTAAATCCATGGTGGTGGTAACAACTCTGCTTGATCCAGAACAAGCGTCGAAAGAAGAGCTGGCATACCTGCATCGTGCGCGCTGGAATAATGAGCTTGATCTGCGCGCAATCAAATCCACCATGCAAATGGAATTCCTTCGCTGCAAAACTCCGGAACTCGTGCGCAAAGAGGTGTGGGCTCACGTTCTGGGCTGTAATTTGATTCGGACAATTATCGCGCAGGCCGCCACAAAGCATGAGATCAAACCTCGATCCATTAGCTTCAAAGCAACGATTCAAACGCTGGAGGCATTTCAGCCGTTAATTGCACATCACCACTCGCGGCGAGACAGTGATTTATTATCTGTGTATGAACAGTTACTCGATGCGATTTCCCGGCATCGAGTTGGTGACCGCCCCGACCGCTTTGAGCCTCGACTTCAGAAGCGACGCGACAAACGCGACCCGTTCCCTGGAAGACCACGAGCCACGCTAAAACAAAAGATGACGAAATGGGTTACATAAATCTACGTGCCATTCGTCACATCGACCGAGGCGTCGAAATCATGGGACGATGGAACCTGCTGCTGAGGTCTATTGGGCAGCTAGGCAGGGACGATTTCCGACTAAGCCTATCGCTTTCGGAATTCGATTCGGTCCATAAACATGGCAGCAGATGTTCCGGCGCCTTGGCGATCTCCGTTCACCAGCACGCGCCCCATCTTCGAAATACCTTGCTGCGCACTTGGCAAGATTCGAGGCGGCGACGGGTGAGTGTCATCGGCTGATTGTAGGAAAAGAAGGGGGAACACAGGCTCGTGAACTCACGTTAGGGCCAAACGTTCAAGCGTGTGCAGTTCAGCGGGCTCCAGATGGAAGTCGAAGAGATCGAGGTCCAATCGCATGTGCTCGGCGTTGGTGGTTCCGGTCAGCGGCAGCATTCCCACGTCGAGCGCGAATCGAAAGATAATCTGGCTGACGGTCCGAACATGGCGTTTCGCGATCTGAAGCAGCTCAGGACGCGCCATCACATCTCGATTGCCAGTCAGCAAAGAAAAGCCCTGATAAATCATGTCGTTTGCGGCGCAGAACTCGCGGATGAGGCGATCCCACTCACGGACTGCATAACATCGGTTCTGGACGAATCGCGGGCGAACGCGTGCTCCGTGAGACAAAGACTTGAGTTGTTCCAGCGTCACATTGCTGACACCAAGCAAACGTACTCGACCACTGTCGTGAATTTCTTCCATGGCACGCCAGGCCGCCCAATCGTCTGACGCAAGACCGATTCGCTGAGTCGGGCCGTGCAGCACGTAGGAATCGATGAACTCAGTGCCCAGATGTTCGAGAGATGAGGCAAACGATTGTTCCACCTGTGTCGCGATTGAAGCGGCGGGATCGTATGGCAGACGATGATCCTGGCCACTTCGGAAGGTGAACTTTGTTTGCAGAAACAGATCCTCCCGGACGACCACTCGGCTCGCAATCGCGGCCTTGATGGCTTCTCCGACCGCAGCTTCGTGGTAATGCCGCCGTTGGTTTGCGGTGTCGATTCCACGAAACCCCTGGCGCAGAGCCAGTTCCGTCAGACGCTGCGTCTCATTCTCTTTCCACGCGGTTCCGTAAAGGAACCGAGGCGATGGAACATCGGCGAAGTTACTTTTCTGAAGTGTCATGTCGTTTCCAGATTCCATTGTCCACTCAGTGTCAGAGGGGAAGAACTTCCGGAAAACAAACAAGCTCGTCTGGACAATGAATTTGCATCGTAGTCACATCGAGGTCGAGCAACCATCAACAATGTCCCAGACGTCGTTGACCGGCGCAGTCGTGGATTTCAGTAGGTCCTGCCTGCCGGGCAGGAATTCGCGGCTTGACGCGACGTGTGTGCATGTAAACCACAGTTCCCGGCCGAGATGCAGACGCCTTTTGCACACTCGGTTCGCCTTGCGGCAATACGAAAGTCCTTTCCGGCAGAAAGGATCTACATTGCGGGCATCGTCGGACAAGAATGTCCAACGTACATCAAACGGCGGATCCCCAGCGGGCCAGCAATGCGGCTCGATGCTCTGCCAGGTTTCCGGCGACGATGGCTTTTCTGAGTCCACGAACCAGTCGCTGGTAAAAAGCGACGTTATGTAATGACAACAGAATCGGCCCCAGCATTTCTTTAGCGACGAACAGGTGCCGCAGGTACGCTCGTGAAAACCGAGTACACGCGGTGCAGTCGCATTCGGCATCCAGAGGACTCTCATCTCTCTGATGAATGGCATTACGAAGCCGAACCGGTCCCGTGCTGGTGAAGGCCATCGCGTTACGACCGTTGCGAGTCGGCATGACACAGTCAAACATATCGATGCCACGCGTGACGGCTTCAACGATGTCTTCAGGCCGACCAACTCCCATCAAATAGCGAGGCTTGTTCGCCGGCAGAATCGGAACCGTGCAGTCGAGCGTCTGATACATGAGTTCCGGTGCTTCACCGACACTTAGCCCGCCCACGGCATAGCCGGGGAAATCAATGGGCAGCAGCGCTTCGGCCGATCGTTGACGCATGGCCGGGTGAATTCCGCCCTGCACAATTCCGAACAGCGCCTGGTCCGATCGTTTCTGAGCATCCCGGCATCGCCAGGCCCAGCGAGTTGTTCGATCCACGGCGATTCGAATCTTCTCGATCGATTCGCCGGACGGAGGACACTCATCCAGGCACATCATCACGTCCGCACCCAGTTGCTCCTGAATCTCGACAGCTCGTTCCGGTGAGAGTTCCAGAGTGCTGCCATCGATGTGCGATTTGAAGACGACTTTCTCATCCGTCATCTTCCGCATCTGAGCCAGACTGAAGACCTGAAAGCCTCCGCTGTCGGTCAGAATGGGTCCCTGCCAGTCCATGAAACGATGCAGACCACCCATCTCGGCGACGATTTCCGATCCGGGGCGCAGGGCCAGGTGATAGGTGTTGGCCAGTACCATCTGAGCACCAGCCTCGCGCAACTGAGCAGGCAGCAGTCCTTTGACCGTCGCGAGTGTTCCTACCGGCATGAAGACCGGTGTGTCGACAACTCCGTGCGGCGTCACCCATCTCCCGGCGCGGCCGGACGTGGTGGGATCGGTCGCATCGAGATGGAATTCAAACGCTGACATCTTCTGGGCTGCTATCTTTTCAATTCGCGGCCACGATTGAGGCGATCCGCAACAGGATATCCCGCGAACCCCCGACCTCAATTTACACCGTGTGGAGAAAGCTTATTGCCCTGGCAGCCAGAGCTGTCCACCACCGGCCGCGGGAGCATTTTCTGCACCGGGAGTCCACAGGCCGCCGGATGATGAACCCACAGCGTACAGTCCGCCTTCAAGTTCTGCCGCGAGTTCCGGACAGCCCGCGTTCTCGAGTTGTTCGATGATCACGCTTTCGATCTCCGGGATCTTGTGGAGGTATCGATCGCGGAACTTATGGAGCAGCGGCTTCAACTGCGAATCGGCCGGATCTTCAAGACGGAAGGCCAGTTCGCGAATGTCGAGCTCCAGGTGAGTTCGGAACGCATCGCCTCCTGGTTCCACGGCCTGGCGAGCATTCTCCAGACAGGTGAAAGTAAACTCATCGCTTTCTTCGACGCGAGCAATCGCAGCTCGCATCAACCACGCCCGACGAGCACCGAACTCTTTCAGAGCGGCAGGACGACGAAGGATTTCATCGAGTCCGCTGCGAACTTCGTTGCGAAGCCCGAGCACTGAACATCGATTCGTAAACTCAGACAGTTGATTGTCTGCGAGTTTGGTCACATCCAGACGTTCGTACTGAATTGCTGGAACAGCAGCCATCGCTGCGTTGGCCGGGATTTCTTTGCTCTGGCGAGCAGGCAGGTTCAATCGCTCACGCAGCGCTTTCAGGTCGGGTGCCTGATCGTAGTTGGCCGCCACGGCCTGCATCACCAGCAGGCTGGCTCCCAGCTTGGTCTTGAGAGAATCATCCTTCGATGCGTCCAGTGCCGACTTACCACCCAGTATTGCCAGCGGCATGTTGAGCCACTGTTCGATGGCCTGCGGTTCCACGGAGCGAACAAGAGACTTGAAACGCTTCTGAGTCAGTCCGGTCGGGCAGTAGAAACGACGATCAAACGGACGAGCTTCTGCACGCTCGTAATCTGTCACCGACTTCTTCTCTTCGTCCGCTGAAGTCAGGATCAGATCTCCTGCAATCGCCCGGAGCTTGACGATCGCTGAATCGATCTGATTCTCTGTCGCGGTGACAACCAGAAACGGATCTGTAATCGAAGCAGCCGCAGCTTCATCAGCATCAATGATGTCGTAAAGGTCAAGGTCAGCGATCGATTCCGGCAGTTTCGAAGCATCGGTCACTTCTTCTGCCGTTACGACGCTGGAAAGAAGAACCATCATCGCGGCATGGCCTGTGCCATTCGGGTGATGGCAGTGCTCATGGTCGTGGGTGTCATTTCGTTTGAACGCAGGATCGCTTTCCAGTCGAGTCACAAATTCCGACATGGATCGAACGTTTAACCGCACGGCGACAGTGCTGTATCGCTCGGTCGACAGCGTGATATCAATCTGCTGAGCCAACGCTTCGGCTTCAGTCGCCTGATCATAGTCCTGCAACAATGTTGCGGCATGGTGAAGTGATGCTGAGGCTTCGGCAATGCGACCATCCCACGCCTGGCACAGTCCCATGTTGTACCAAATCGCGCCTTCAGTCGGGTACGAATCGGCGAGGCGGTTGTAGAGAATTGCGGCTGGTTCCCAGCAACCAAGTACGCTCAACTTGCGTGCTCGCATATCCTGCTGAGTGGCTTCTTCGCTGCAAGTAATTGGCAGCAACTGATACGCACTGCGGAAATGGAACGGCAATGAGGACTCTGACTCAAAGCTGACCAGTTGCAGCACAAGTTGCTTCTGACGCTCACCAGTTGACATGCGGACGGCCAGCGCGAGATGCTCACGAGCCGAAAGGAGACAACCGGCCTTGGCCATTCCCGAAGCGATCATCGCAGCGAGATAGGCGATTCCCAGCGGCTGAGTCTTTGCGCACAACTGGAATGTGCGATGAAGAATTCGTCGGGACGCTTCGAAGCCATCTTCTTTCAGGCTGATCTCAGCAAGTGACAGCAGGATGCCCGGATGATCCGGATGACTCTTGAGAAAGTCTGTCGCGACCTTGCGAGCTTCCGCGGTCTGGCCCATTTCATAGAGCGTTGAGGTCAGTTCTCGGGCGACAACATCTTTGTCGGGATTCTTCTTCAGGAGATCACTAAAGATCTTCGCTGCTGCTTCAGGCTGGTTTTCGCGGATTCGAAAAGCTCGCTGCAGGTCTGGCAGAATTTCTCCGCAGCAGAATTTCAGCTTTTTGCCACTGCCACATGGGCACATTGAGTACGGGTCGTTGGCCATTCAGGCACCTGTTTAAAGTTGGTCGAGTGAAATTGGGTACGGTCGAACAACTGCCCCGCACATTCAGGCCCGGCGGCAGATTTGTTCACCGATGTTGTGTTTTCTGGTGTTTTCGCCCCGCAAACATCCCGCGCAGCGACGAGTGCTTTGCCCCGGAATTTCCAGTGGCAAAGCCTTTGGCCGCGGGATGTTAACAGATTCTCTCATTCCTGGCAGTCTGACC
>JBIIIF010000221.1:0-12186 GCA_044235005.1 Planctomycetaceae bacterium
GGTGCACAAAGCCACTGAATCGCAAAGCAAACAGTTCGTTCTTCGGGGAGACTCCCACCGAAAAATCAGTGGTCTTGCCCGACGAGACGGCTTTCAGTTGTGTGAAATCCGGAACCTTCTGCCAGTCACCTTCAAAGTACTCGAAGTTGATATTCGGTTCGACGTCGACATCCTTCAGCAGATAGCTGGCAATATCGCGAGCTTCTTCCGGAGTCAGATTCAACGCCGGCATTCGCCCCGATGGACGTACGGCATGGGGATCTCTCAGAAAATTGATCAGGCTTGAGAGGCTGTATTTCTGTTCCAGCTTTCCCAAAGGCATCGCGAAAGCAGGACGAGTCCACTTCGTCTCGGGCTTATCTTCAGCGTCTTCCTCGTCCTCTTCAGTGGACTGCCCGGCTGAGATGCCCCGACGAATCTGGTCGATCACCGCGTTGTCTCGACGATCCGAATGGCATGCTGCACAACCCACTTTATGAAACAACTCTTCACCTCGGCGGACAGCATCGACGCCGACCGCAGTGGCTCGCCATGCGGAACCCTGCGTCAGAAACGCGGTGATCGCATCAACGGTCGTCGGATCCGTCTTCAAATGTGTGAGACGTGGCATCGCAGAACCAGGCTTCTCCGCCTGGGGATCTGCCAGGAACTTCTTCAGATACTCCGCACTCGAGCGTTCGCCAACCTGTGTCAGGATGGGAGCCTGTCGAGGCGGCACGGGTCGATCAAGAAGCTTTCCATGGCACGACTGACAGTTCAGCTCTGAGATCAGGAGTGATCCTGCTTCAACGCTGGTCAGCTTCTCGGCTCGAAAGCGTTCATAGCCAGGGACAATGACGTGTTGGTCCGCAGCCTGACTTAGCGTGGACAAAGATGCTATTACAGAGCACAGAGCAAATTGGACAGAAAGATGGCGGGACATCATGGTCAGTGTCTCAAAGCAGTTCGGCAGAAAAGTGGAGGGAGGAATCTTGCAGAACCAGGCTCGGGAAAGCAACGCAGTGGGACGCCGCGTTTCCGGATCACGAACAGGCTGACACATTGAGCCCGAGACGGTCGCGGTTTATGGATTGAGTCGCATCCTGCGCACTTCTGTTTACCGCCCAGCCGGAGGCGCCGGCTTTTGTGTTGGCCGGCGCCTCTGGCTGGGCGGTAAACAGTCAAACCAACAGTCGATCAAAACAGTGTCATCATTCTGACATATTCTGAGCGTAAGTGATGACAGCGGGCGATCAGTCAGCTTGAGGCGAAGTCGCAAAACACGCCTGTTTTCGTTCGGAATCAGTCGAACCGGAGATTGGCACGGGAAATGAAATATCAAAGAAACGGCACCAATGAACTGATGCCAATATCCAAGTCACCCCCTGTTCAAGACGGAAGGACGCTGCCATGAAGACATCCGTAGTTCGCGGCCTGGGATTAATGGGCCTGCTGTTGTTAACAAACTCAACGACCAGAGCGAATGACCTGGTCGATTTCTTAAATGCTCTGAACGGAACCTCCCAGCACCGCAACGCTCCACCCGCGATTCAGCCGGTCGGACATCATGACCACGAAGGACGTGGCATGCATGGTTCGGGATATCGTGGCCATGAAATGACTGGACGAGACGTCTACAAACGCAATATGCAGGTGGCTGACCGCGACATGCATTATCTGGGTTACTCACAGAACCAGGGAAGTTATGGTCGCCATGGACATGGTGACTTTGATCAGAATCGAGTGAACCTGAGAGACGAAGGTTACGGCCGATCAGGTCGCAGCCACTACTCCAGCCGCTCCGGTGCTCATATCAGCTTTCGAGTCAGCTCGAACCAAAACCCAGCCTATGGCCAACCGATCTACTTTCCGTCACAGGATACAGTTCAGCCTTTGCCTCCTGTTCAGGAACTGCCACCGGTTCAGTCGTATCCCGTGAATCCTGGCTATCAGGTTGTTCCAGGGCATCAGACTGCTCCTGTGTTCCCTCATCAGATCGGAGAGATTGTTGACTGCCATGTGCCTCTTGCAACGTGCGTCCGAGTAGAAGATGAGTGCAACATTGCTCCGAACGCTGTGCCTGTGGTTGTCGCCGTTCGAGACCCCGGAATGTGTAAGCATGACGTCGTGGAAAGAATAGTCTTCGTTCAAGTTTGTGTGCCACCCTGCCCTCCTCGTTGCATCCATATCTCACCATGCCACACACGAGTGACGATGGATTTTGGGACATACGAAGTCGACATCAAATCCAAAGATGGCCTGATCGTGGTTGACTACGACAACTAACGCTGTGAGCGGGGCGATCATCGCTCCACTCACTTGTTGAAATCAAACTTCATGGTCAGTCGGGTGACCTGACCATGAAACCACTTGCGGGTGCCGAGGTCTCAGACTTCGGCACCCGTTTCGGTTTTAAGGCAGCCGACGGATGCATGGGTTCTGAGCCTGAGGCGATAGCCGAATCGGTAGAAGAATCGGCTAACGCCTCAGGCTCAAGTCCACGGGACGGGCAATATGTTCGTTTCTGCCCGCCCGCTTAATCGCTACATCGGTCACCGTCGTTGCTCCATGGCTGACAGGACCGCAGATTCCTGACTCAATCTCAATCGGTCCTGGCCGCGTATGCCAGGCTTTCAGTAGTTCGCTCTTTCCAGAGTCCATCGAAGCTCAAGGCTTGCACCATGGATACGCTCAACCGAAACATCACTATTGGCGTTGGCGTCGCTTTGGCCGTGTTGTTTGTCCTTGCTGGTGGTGGCGGACGTCAGCCTGAGCCCATCAATGACTCCTGGTTTCGACAGGCGGTTCTGGAAAACGATCATCCCGTGGTTGTGAAGTTCGGAGCCGACTGGTGTGGTCCCTGTCGTGGAATGGACGCTGCCATCGACGACCTTGAGCCCCGATTCTCAGCCCGCGCGAAGTTTCTGAAGATCGATATCGATAAACGTCCCGAGCTATTCACTCACTATCGATCCGGAAACGGGATTCCTCAAATAATGATCTTCAAAGATGGCCAGATCATCGCTCAGAAGCGAGGTTTCGGCGGTGAAGAAGGTCTGAAGCAGTGGTTGGAATCGAGCCTGTAGCTGCAGGCGGACTTCGCCGTTTACCGCCCAGCCGGAGGCGCCGGCTTTCAGGTGGGCCTGCACCTCTGGCTGGGCGGTAAACATGAACGTAGAACCCAGCGACAGAACAACGCGGGCAATTCCTTTAGTCAAGGGCTGTGTCTTTGTCAGGCAATGATGTCCTGTATCGGGCTGCCGAAATCGATCTCCAGACGTTTCTGTCCGGGGAACTCCAGACGATGACTGTCCAAACCGAGTTGATGCAGCAACGTCGCGTGAATGTCGGTCACGTAATGCCGATGCTCAACTGCGTGAAACCCGATCTCATCAGTCGCACCGTGCACGACGCCGCGCTTTAAGCCGCCACCCGCCATCCAAACTGAGAACCCATAAGGATGATGGTCGCGACCATCAGATCGCTCTGCTCCCGGAGTTCGCCCAAACTCGGTCGCCCAGACAACAAGAGTCTCCTCCAGCAGCCCTCGCTGTTTCAGATCCTTCAGCAGACCTGCGATCGGTTTATCGACCGCTTTGCAACGCGTCGAATGGTTCTTTAGCAGCTCGCTATGGGCATCCCAGCCGTCGTCGTAAATTTGCACGAACCGAACACCACGTTCAACCAGTCTCCGAGCCGCCAGACTGAATCGTCCGACTCGCTCCGTTGCAGCTTCATTCAGACCATACAGTTCCTGCGTGTGTTGTGTTTCATCGCTGAGCCGAACAACCTCGGGCACCGACATTTGCATCCGAAACGCCAGTTCATAACTGCGAATGCGAGCCCGCATTGCCGGATCATCAGGATATTGCGCACCGGCAATCCCGTTCAGTTCATTCAGCAGATCCAGTTGATCGCGTCGCTCAGCCAAAGACACGCTGGCTCCGGGAGTGCCAAATGGCAACGGGTTTGCCGGATCAAGGGCCATATTGACGCCCGAATGTTCCGGGCCCAGATAACTTGCACTATGGGCTCCGACGCCTCCGCAACAGTCACCCGGGCCGCCTCCCATCACCACAAACTGCGGCAGATTGTCATTCAAAGATCCCAGCCCATAATGAACCCAGGATCCGATTGAGGGATGAAAACCGTCGAAGATATGTCGCCCCGTATGAAACTGCAGTTGAGCCGCATGATCGTTGTCCGTGGTCCACATTGACCGGACGACTGCAATATCGTCGATGCAATCACCCACATGAGGCCACCAGTCACTGACTTCAATCCCGCTTTGACCTCGGCGACGAAAACCGATCTGCGTGGGATAAAGTTGAGCCATCAGCGCGCG
The DNA here is from genome assembly GCA_044235005.1 of Planctomycetaceae bacterium. GTDB lineage: Bacteria > Planctomycetota > Planctomycetia > Planctomycetales > Planctomycetaceae > SXXK01. The sequence goes on from JBIIIF010000221.1 coordinate 4,325, forward strand.
AGGAGTACCAGCGAAGTCTCTGACGTTCTTGCGATAGTAAGGTGAGTCCAGCACCGAAGATCGAAACGGCGACTCATCAATCGTCAGTCCGGAATACTTGTCGATGGCCGGCTTTGGATCAAAGCTCTCCAGATGGCTGGTACCGCCCAGCATAAAGAACCAGATCACGCTTTTTGCTTTCGGAGCAAATTGCTCACGAACGTTTTCGGCGATCGCTTGTGCAGCAGCGTTGCGATGTGCGTCCGACTCAGCCGCACGGGTGACGCCGTCGCGAGCCAGCATCGAGCCCAGCGCGAGGCCGGTGAAGCCCATGCCCATGTCGGAAAGAAAGTGTCGCCGAGTCTGTTGTCGATTGTGCATATTGGCCTCAGCGGATCGTGACAAAATCATTGTGACTGAACAGAACATGAACCAGATTCTCGCGGGCCCTTAGCCACGCTTCTTTCGCGGCGGGTCGACTGGACGTTTGCCCGCCTGCCGGAAACATTTTGAGGTCCGAACGTGCGATCGTGGCCATCGTTCGATCCAGAAACGTCAGGCAGCTTTCCAGCTCGGTCGTTGTTGGTTGTCGAGTCAGTAAATTCTCAAATGCTGTCGCAAGAAAGACCAGCCTTGTTTCACGGCTGTCTCCCTCCCCTGCGGCGGTGCTCCATTCTTCAGCCAGTTGACGTGCCAGATCCAGCGTCAGGCTGCTGTTCATCAGCGCCAGAGCCTGTTGCGGGACCACACTTTCCTGACGACGATAGCACTCGTTGGGATTCGCCGCATTGAATGTCTCAAGGAAGCCGGACTTCTCATTCGGAGTGCTGCGAAAATACAGACTGCGACGAAAGTTGGATAACGATTCCGTCTCAGGAATTTCGGGGCCTCCCGAAGAGCGATCCAGTTTGCCGGAAACGGACAATACGGAATCTCGAACGACTTCTGACTCCATGCGTCTGGAGTTCATTCGCCAAAGAAATCGATTCGTTGGATCGACCGTACTGTTGTTCGCGAGGACGTCCGTTTCTGGTCCCGTTGCCGATGTTTGCCGATACACAGAAGACAGCACAATCATTCGATGAATTGGTTTCATCCGCCATTTCTGGCGAACCAACTCTGTCGCCAGCCAGTCCAGGAGTTCGGGATGCGAAGGGCGTTGGCCGTTGAGCCCGAAGTTAGCCACAGACGGCACCAGGGCTTCACCAAAATGTCGCAGCCAGATGTGATTGACAGCGATACGTGATGCTCGAGGATTCTGCGGGCCAACGATCCAGCGTGCGAGAGCAAGACGTCGGCCGGTTGAAGTCGACGGATAAGTCGTCCCGAGCGCAGTATACGTTTCATCAGCCTTTTCGATCGCACTGATGGCATCCGCCAATTTTGCTTTTGCTTCCGTCAGCTTCTTTTCAGCGTCGGTCAATGAAGGTTTTGGATCGGTGCCTGCTTTGTCCGGGCTGGAAGAAACGTTCGCCAGGGCCAGCAAATGTTCGGCCGCGAGCACTTCGGCCGCAACTTTGGCTGCCGCAACTTCTCGTTCGGCTCGGCTGGCAACTCGGCCCTTCTCTCGGACGTCTTCTGCGGGCTCGTCAGAAGACCTGGATCGCTCAGCCGCCAGCCGTGCCATCAGCGACAACTTCTGCTTCTCAACGATGACAAGTTGCTGTTCGGCAACTTTGACATTGTGCAGTGCCGTTTGCTCGGCGAGCTGAAGTTCGGTCAGACTGGGGACCAGTTCCCGAATGTCGACCTCCAGAAATTCGGCCGAGCCACTATGAACCCATAGAGCAAACGTGCCCTCGCGTCTCGCCTCCGGGATCACGTAGTCCAGTTTGTGCTCGCCATTCAGCTTAAGTTGAAGCAGTTGCTCTCGCACGGTGATTTCAACCACCGTTTCGTCGCCCACGGTCAGCTTTGTTCGAACGATCCCTGCCGCAGGATAAAACTGCTGACCGTCTTTGCGATGAAAGGCCTGGACGGACTGCGACGAATCACCTGTCGCAGTATACACGTCCTGGGAGTTTCCGTTATCGATGTAGTCGAAACTGAAACCCACCGAACGAATCGATCCAGGTTGCAATGTGCGGTAACGAACGCGAGCCTGGAAATTCCTGGGATGAATCACATCGGCCACGATTGTCGAAAAATTTCCGACTGACGATTCAATAAGGCGGCCGTCCTTCCAGTCCCACTTCCCCGACACGACCTTCCACGTTTCTGTGCGCGTCGTGAACTGATCATGAAGTACTGGTTCGGCGTCCGTGATCGCTTCACCCGACGCCCCGGACAACTTCTTTTCCGCCAGCCGGGCTTCGAATGCCGTCAGTGCCTGTTGAGCATTCTTCGCTTCGGCCTCAGTCGTGCGAATCTTCTCTGCTGCCAGAGCAATCTCCGATTCCGCATTCTTCACGAGACCCTCGGCCACCGCCGCCCGTAGATGAGGCTGCCACGCGTCGGCTGAAAGTGCGACGGTCTGAATATCTTCCGTCAGCGATCCAAGGGCCCTGGGGACGGCTGGTAGCATCAGTCGAGACTGATCCGGATAGCGATTGTCGCCTCGCTCAAAGACATACGTTTTGGCGTCCAGCTCTTTGTCATAAACCCGTGCGACCCCTTCACGCAACACCGCACCAAGAGTTGCGTCCTTTTCGGTTTCCTGTGAGCCACTGATCGGGTCCGTGCGGACATCATGCGGTTCAAAGAACGCGCGAAAGTGGTAGTAGTCTTCGTGGGTAATCGGGTCAAACTTGTGATCGTGGCAGCGAGCACACTTCATGGTCAGGCCAAGGAACGCCTGACTGGTGTGTTCGACCGTATCAAACATCCACACGTTCCGGTCGAACTTGTACCAGTTCCGACCAAGATAACCCGTAGCACGGAGCACATTCGGATCGGCGGGAGCCAGCTCATCACCGGCCAGCATCTCCATGATCATGCGGTCATAGGGCTTGTCTTCATTGAGTGATTCAACAATCCAGTCCCGCCAGCGCCAGATGTGCCGTTGGCTATAACGAATCTCATTGATGCCGCGACTGCCATACCAGTCGCTGTAACGCCAGACGTCCATCCAGTGTCGTCCCCAGCGCTGGCCGTATTCCGGTCGGGCGAGAAGTCTGTCGACGACAGCTCCATAAGCACTTTCGGAATGATTGTTCAGAAAGTCATGTAGCTCAGCCTGTGTCGGAGGAATCCCAATCAGGTCGAGATGGACTCTGCGAAGCCACACCTCGCGTGGCGCTTCTGGCGATGGCTTTAGGCCTCGAATCTCATGCTGCGCTGCGATGAAGGCGTCGATCGGCGTTCGAATCCAATCGACGTTTTTCACCGGTGGCACATCGGGTGTAATTGGGCTCTGATAAGACCAGTAATGAGCCGGGTCTTCCGGGATCTTTTCGTCCTGCGGAGAACTTGCACCCGTATCGATCCACTTTCTCAGCAGTTCGATCTGTTCGCTGGTTAACTTCTCCCCCTGACCTTCCGGTGGCATTCGCTGGCTGCTGTCAGTGGCTGAAACTCTCTGGATCAGCAGACTCGCGTCACTTCGCCCCGGTTCAATCGCAGCACCGCTCTCACCGCCTTTGCGAATCAATGAGCCGTGATCCAGACGCAGCCCGGAGCTCTGTCGAATCGCCCCATGACACGCGGCGCACTTGTTGAGCAGCAGTGGCTTGATGACTCGCTCATAGTCAACATCGGCGGATGGACTTAATTCATCGCCTCGTGAAGAGCTAAAGCCGGCCCACATACAGATGAGCACACAGACAGTCGCAATCAAACAGCGCAGCATGCCGGAGACTTTCTGTCTGGAACGGAGGGAGCAAAACGGGGCAGGATTTTTTGGAGACGTGGGCTTACCAGCTTAACATCCGCGCCAGCAAAGAAAACACCAGGTTTGCTCAAGGCCGTTGAGAGACAGCAAAATCAGATCGCTCGCAGCACCGCCGCCGCACTCTGCCCCATCGCCGTTCGGTTGACCGTGATGGCGGTACGGTTGCTGAGCCGAGTCGCCTCACCACGAGCCACATTCAGGCGGCAGCGCGGATCGGGAATCTCATAATTCAGCGTGGCTGGGATGTAGCCATTCTTCAGGGACAGCAATGTACCGGCCAGTTCAACCGCTCCAGCACCCGCATCGAAGTGCCCGACATAGCTCTTCAAGGCGGTGACAGGGATCTTCAGAGCAAGATCACCAAACACGCGGTGGTAGGCACGGGCTTCGACGATATCATCCGGCTGAGTGCTCTTGCCCTGAGCATTGATGTGACCAAGTTCTGATGCCGAAATACCAGCACCATCAATGGCCGACTGCATCGCTCGCACAAGACCAAGTCCGGCTGATTCGTTGGCGAGACCCTTGCCATCACACCCCGCGCCAACGCCCAGGACTTCGGCGTAGATGTTGGCTCCACGGCGGACGGCGTGTTCGTAGCTCTCAACGACGAACGATGCCGCACCTTCACCAACGACGGTTCCATCGCGTTCAAAGTCGAACGGTCGACACGCGCGTGACGGATCGTCGTTGCGTCGTGACAAACCTTCGAAGCGATGGAACTTCGCAATATCAACGGGATGAATGTTGGAACTGCAGGCTCCGACGATCATCGCGTCCGCCCTGCCCGCTTCGATGACTCGAACAGCTTCGGACAAAGCCAGAATCGCGGACGCATCACGGCAGGTAATCGTATTGTTCGGGCCACAAGCATTGTGGTCGATGGACACATGGCTGGCCGGCATGTTCGGCAACTGACGCAGCAGCCATAGTGGAGCAATACTGGCCAAGGCTTCCGGACCCCATTTATCGGGATCAAATCCACCTTCGGTTCGGCAAACTTCCACAGCGGCCGCCAGCTCTGATGGGTGGCAGGTCATACGACCAGCGCCAAAGACGACTCCAAAGCGGTCCGGATCAATCCAACCAGAAGAAACATGAGCATCTTTAACTGCGAGGCCGGATGAGGCTACGCCCAGCTGGATGTCTCGGCACATCACCTTCACGAACTTTTTATCGCGAAGAAAGTTGACGGGGTTGAAATCACGGACTTCGGCACCAAAAGCAGAAGGCAGGCCGTCTGACGGCATAGACTGCAGAAAGTCGATGCCAGTCCGGTTGTTCACCAAACTGTCCCAGAAGCGATCGTTGCCGATACCGATTGGAGAAACAACCCCAACGCCCGTTACAACGACGCGAATCCCATTGCGCCCAGCCATGGAAACGCCTCAATCTGAAGCCATCCGCACGACTCAATCGCGAAGAAAGCCCGACCCATCTTGGTACACCGAAGACTTCCGTTTCGGTGAAAGACTGCCCTGTATTCCCCACGAATTTCAGGCAATCCCGTCGTTAAATGGTCTGTTCAATCCCTCCGTTATCGGCGCTTTGCCCCCGCAAAAAGCCAATTCAGGATTTTACACACCATTCACATAAGAGTGTTTTCGGACGCAAAGCCTCCCCGCTCCAGCATCCTGCACTCTTCCTCAACGTTGATTACACGCCGATTCGAACATTCTGTCAAGTCGTTCATTGCTCCGATATCGAGACCGAGACAAAGAAACACTAAACAAAAAGCCAGTAATCAGCGCAAGAAAAATCCGGTCATAGGTGATGAATCACTTATGACCGGATCGTAGTGTTCAGGCGAATATCACTGAAATCAGCCAGCAAATCCGCTCATTGCGAACTCGGACATGAACTCGTCGATTGACCGACCGTAGTTTGCTCGTGATGCGACAACAACAGGCTGCTGTGGAACATCAACCGAGCTGACAGACTCCTCCGTTTCGACCGGCGCATCTTCAGCGGCAGGCACTTCGGCAGACTCTTGTTCGTCCTCTTCGTCATCGAAGATTGGAGTCAACTCACCGACAGCTGCATCTGAGCTGTCAGAACTGGAGCCAATAAAGTCACCAAATTCGGAATCAAGTCCCGATGACACGGTAACTTCAACTTCAGAAACCAGCGGTTCGATCTCCGACACCACGGGAGCCAAAGTCGAGACCAACAGTTCTTCCTCTTCCGCGAATAGCGGAGCAAAACCAATGCTGTTAACTGGAATCGCCAAAGCAGGAGTCACTCCCACTGGCAGTGAAACAGGTTGATTAACAACAGGGACACTCACCGCAGGAGCGGCGACAGGGGTTGCTGGTGCAACAGGACCCATCACGGATGAGGTTGATTCAACACCGGGTACACCCGGCATACCGGTGGTCATGGCCAGGATCTCAACCGGCAGTTCTCCCCCCGTGTTGTCGCGGAAATTCCTCCCGAAATAGTTCCGCCAGGGAATTTCAACACCGTTTTCAACAATAAAGTAGTCCAGAAAGATAACGGTATCTTCTTCGATCACTTCGCCTTCTTCACCGAAGACCTCTTTGTCGACAACGCCTTCTTCGTCGACAACGACTTCTTCGCCATCAACTACGGTGCCACGATAGGCCCAGGAAGGATCGTAGTCTTCAAGAGTTGTGACATCGACAAACTCTTCGTCAACCGCAAATTCCTCATCGACAACATCATCCAGAACGACTTCTTCGTCAACGACGCCGCAGGTGAAGGCTAAATCGTCAACGACTTCGCCACTGGGCACGCCAAACGAGCGTTTAACCCAGGATGGATCGAAGTCTTCAATGGTCACTTCGACAGGCTCTTCTCCATCGATCACGACTTCTTCTTCGCCGTCACCTTTGAATACAGGCTCTTCTTCGATCAACAGGCCATCACAAACGGCGACCTCTGGATCTCCACCTTCACACGTCATAAGGCTGTAGAACATCAGTGATGGGTCAACAATTTCTTCGTCGATGAGGAGTTCACCGTCTTCGCTGACAACTTCCTGATCAGCAACGATGTCACAGACCGCGGCTTCTTCGCCAACGACTTCTTCACCGAAGAGTTCAACCTCGTAGAACTCAGGCAAGATCATCGTGCAGAACGCGAGTTCAGGAATGAACTCGCCATCTTCTAACGTTGCTTCGACGTCGACAACTTCTTCGGAGTCCGTGGCTTCAACATCTTCGATGACAGCGGCGTCGGCATCCACAGTTGGCAGGCAAACGCCGTCAGCACTCAGCAGAGCACGCGTTTCACAGACTTCGGCGGCTCCCGAAAAAATCGGGGCGTCAAGCTTGCGGCGATCTGCTTTTCGCTTTTTAAAGGTCATTTCTTTGATCCCTAAACTTCAACGACATCTATTCCGCTCGTGGGAGCGAAGTTGTTTATTGCCAAGACGATTAACGCCTCAGAAGCACTCCGCTGACGCCCAGCACAAAGCCGGAATTAGCGAATCATGACATCCCTCGGGGTACTGAATCAATCACGAAACGAGGACTTCACGGCATTTACGCGGTGGATCAGAGGTTCGATTTGAGTGATTCAGGCAGAATTTTCTGAAAGTCACGGTCCCGGGGAGCCGGTTTCAGGCATTTCTGCTTTAGTCATCGATAATTAGGGACATGGCCGAGCGGGATTTCCGAAGAATCGGCCGTTTTCAAGCCGTGGATGAAGTGGAGTTGGTCAGTTGGGACGGTTTTAGGGAGCGAGCGGCTGGATTCGCTTATGCCGGTTCTTTAGGGCAGAAAATGCTGTTTCCGGAGACACTATCAGACTCGTTGAGTCTCTCTCCGCGGCGGAGTCAGGGGGTGTTTTGGTCCAGGGAGGTTGTCAAGGAAATCGGCAATCGAAGGCTGAGGGGCTTGCAATGGAGCTGATCCATTGAATAATCCGCCCCTGCGTTTTCCGCCGCGTCAAACGGGGGCGAAACGCTGTCTCCAATCGCGGCGGGTCCAGCCTAACCGGGTCAGGTCCGAGAGGAAGCAGCCCTGCGGTCACGGTACTCGGGTGCGTGCGGAGACAGCGTTTCGCCCCTTTGCGTTGGTGCCGCAGTTTT
>JBIIIF010000438.1:0-3437 GCA_044235005.1 Planctomycetaceae bacterium
GCGGCAGTCTTTTTTTGGCCCTGTTGCTGCATGATGCAGGCGACAATGGCGGAGTAGCGAAAATGGCGAAATCAACGGATGCGTTGGGTATGATTGAAACGAAAGGCTTCGTCTGCATGGTCGAAGCGATCGATTCAATGCTGAAGGCTGCCAATGTGCAGCTGGTTTCCTGGGACAAGATCGGCAGCGGTCTGGTCACGGCGTTTATCGTCGGTGACGTGGCTGCTGTCAAGGCCGCGATTGATGCGGGTGCTGCTGCTGCTGCAAAGCTGGGCACAGTGATCAGCGTCGAAGTCATTCCTCGTCCAAACGAAGAACTGACAGCGATCCTGCCAAAAGGCAAAACAGCTCCTGCGCCTGCCAAGAAGTAGTCGGGCTCTGTAATCATTTCAAATTTCAAATCTCAAATTTCAAATTTGAAACGACGTGGCCCATGCTCCCAAATCAACTCGATCTCTTTTCGGAACAAATATCCATGAGCGAAGCATTAGGAATGATTGAAACCAAGGGCCTTGTGTCCGCCGTACAGGCGTCCGACGCAATGCTGAAGGCTGCCAACGTCACGCTTGTAAAGCAGTTGAACATCGGTGCCGCTTACATCACCACGATCATCAAAGGCGACGTCGGTTCCGTCCGCGCTGCCATCGACGCTGGTGCTGCTGCAGCTTCTCAGAGCGGCGAACTCGTCTGTGCTCACCTGATCCCACGACCAGAAGCGTCGTTGCTGGATTCGATTCTGTAAGTCAAAATTTCAAATTTGAAATTTGAGATTTGAAATCACAGTCGTGAGTGTTTCGTATGAAAGTTCTTGTCGCCAATCTTGGTTCGACCAGCTTCAAGTATCGTCTGTTTGATCTGACGAACGAGTCCCAGCTCGCCAAAGGTGGGATCGATCGCATCGGGCAGAAAGATGCAGAGAGCTCTTGTTCCGTGCAGATCGGAAGTTACAAAGCAGAGACCAAACAAATCGTGCCGAATCATGCGGCCGCTGTGGGGATCTGCCTTGAGCAACTGACCGATGCTGAGCATGGCTGCCTGAAGTCGGTCAACGAAGTCGGTGGCATCGGATTCAAAGCGGTCTTTGCAGGAGATCTCAGCGGCGTGCGAATCGTCGATGAGCCGTTGCTGCAGAAGATGGAAGCCCTGTCGGATATTGCTCCAGCTCATAACCCGCCATACGTGCGGGCGATGAGACAACTGCAGCAGGCGTTTCCGCAGATTCCTCTGGTGGCCGCTCTGGAAACGGGTTTTCATGAAACGATCCCGTTTGAACATCGAGCTTACGCCGTTCCTTACGAATGGTACACAGACTTTGAGATTCGTCGCTGGGGATTTCACGGTGCCAGCCATCGCTTCATCGCAGGCCGCATCGCACAAGTTCTGGGACGCAACGATCTCAAGGTGATTAGCTGCCATCTCGGTGGCAGCGCGTCGATCTGTGCGATTCGCAATGGTGAAAGCTTCGCCGCTTCGATGGGCATGAGTCCTCAGGGAGGCCTGCCGAATAACAATCGAGTCGGTGATTTCGACGCTTACGCGATTCCAGTGATCATGAAGCGAACGGGGCTGACTTTCGAACAGGTTCTGACCGAGATGTCTTCCAAGGGTGGTCTGCTGGGCATCAGCGGACTCAGCGGTGACTGCCGCGACCTGGAAGAAGCATCGGCCAAGGGACATGATCGTGCTGAAAAGGCTCTGAAGCTGTTCGAAGCATCGATCCGGTCTTACGTCGGATCTTACATGGCATTGCTTGGCGGTGCGGATGTGATTGTCTTCACCGGCGGCATAGGTGAAAACAGCGATCGTATTCGAGCCAACGTCTGTCGCAACATGGAATGGGCCGGTGTCGAACTGTGCCCAACCAAAAACGCAGGTGTCAAAGGCGAAGCATGTCTCAGTAAAGACGGCAGCAAGGTTCAGGTCTGGACTGTGCCAACGAATGAAGAACTTGTGGTCGCTCGTCAGACAGCGGCCACGCTGACGAAGTGAGTGTTCAGTTTTCAGTGTTCAGTTTTCAGTAAAGGAGTTTTCGGCTGTTTGATGATTGGTGTCAGATGAGTCCTGCATTCTGCGATTCACTGAACACTGAGCACTGAACACTGAAAACTAACTGGCCATGTTTCTCGCACGCATCACCGGCAGCCTCGTGGCCACTCACAAAGTTGAGTCGCTTATTGGCCAGAAGCTGTTGCTCGTGGAACCACTGCGAGTTGACGAGAAGGATCAAAAGAGCCTGAAACCAACGGGGCGATCATTTGTTGTAGTCGACACGGTGGGAGCTGGCGAAGGCGAAGTTGTGTTGTGCGTGCAGGGCTCGAGTGCTCGGTTCACACCGGGGACAAAGGAACTGCCAATCGATGCGGCGATTATTGGAATCGTGGACACGGTACAGGTGAAGCAGAAGACGGTTTTTAAGGCGGGGGAATAATCGCCTGATGAACCAGAACCCATACTCAGTCAGCGAACAACAGACTTTCGGTGACCTTCAGTCACTGGGGCCAAATTTCGACCAGCAACTGCGAGTGATGCAGATCATTGCCGGTGCATTGATGATTGTTAATCATCTGGTCATTCCGAGCATCATCACAAAGACACGCCTGAACCAGATTAAGTCGCAGGATTCTGATGGTCAAAACTCTGAACTGAAGTTGGCGTCACTACTCAGCATCTATCGAATGCAATTGATTATTACGCTGGCATTCCTGGAAGGGGCTGCGTTCTTCAACCTGGTGTCGGTGATGATCGAGCATCACGTTATTTCACTGATAGCCGCAATAGTACTTCTGGGATTAATGGCAGTCAGATTTCCCACGCGAACGAAAGTGTCGTGGTGGGTTCAGGATAGGTTGAGAGAGTTACAAATGTAGGTCCTCCCTGCCGGGGAGGACCTCGCGGCTCGCCGCGACAGAGTACGCAACCAAAACAATATCGAATTCAAATTCGCAGCGCGAAGTTCGCCTGCGGCGAAAGTCCTTTCCGGCAGAAAGGACCTACGGAGAGAAACAAAACATGCAAGCAACTGCCAACGAACAAACGATCCGTAACATCGTTCAGGAAGTCCTGACACAGCTCACCAGCCGTGGTGGTGTGGCGGCTCCCAAATCAAACGGCTCAACCGGTCCCGATTCACGCTGGGGCGTTTTCGGCACTGTTGATGAAGCGGTCGCAGCGGCTCAGAAGGGTTTTGAAAAACTCAGCCACGCTTCATTGGAAGATCGCAAGAAAGCCATCAGCATCGTCAAGCAGATCTGCGACGAGCAGGCTGAAGAACTCGGTAAGCTTGAGTTCGAAGAAACGAAGATCGGTCGACTCGAGCACAAGATCGCCAAGCTCAAGGCCATCAAAGACGTACCGGGCGTTGAGTTCCTGCGGACCGATGCGATCAGCGGCTCACACGGCCTGATGATCACCGAGTACGCTCCGTTTGGAGTCATCGG
>JBIIIF010000439.1:0-3408 GCA_044235005.1 Planctomycetaceae bacterium
CATCACCCGGTCGGGGGGTGAGCCCATAGCGATCGAAAGCCATGCTCCTTCGCTCGGCAGAGGAAACGACGGCTGCCTTCGACCTCAGAGGCTCCGGCCAGGCTTTCCAAACCTCGTCAAAGGTTGACTCATGGAAGTCCGCAGGGATCAGCGCCGTGTCAGTCAAAAAACGGTAGCCACGTTCAGCCGCTGGATTGGCCGGAGCAGCCAAATCTGACGCAAGGCCCTGAGCCATGCTCAACGGAATCAGGAACGCGGTGATGGCAAAAAACAGGAACTGCTGCAACATGGCTTTGTGCTCGCGTAGCCTGCAAACTCCGGATCGGGGAAGTGCGTCTCAGATAAGATGATAGACCTGTCGCTCTTCCTCGTCGCGTGGAAACTTACTCAACACCCGATTCCGTTCTTCAAAACATCAGTCTGATGGCAACATGGCCCACAATTCAGGACGACCCACGTTGCAGTGAACGGCCCTTGCGAGCGGACCACCGAATGCCCAGCTCAGGTAGAGCGTCGTCCTCGCGACATTCCACGCGACCACGTGTTGCGGACCTTCCTGCTCAAGGGACAACAGCCTGCGTTCGGGACACGGGATTGGCTGGAAAACGGACTCGGCCGATGCCGACCGTGTCGGATCTTGCTCGGTAAGCTCGTCAATCTCACGAATAGTCTCCTGCAGTTCGGTTTTGTTGACGTGAGCCGCAACGTAGTGATCCAATGCGAAAACGCTCTTTCGGTTTAACGCCGGAAGCAGGAGTAAGCCGAGGAACGAAAGCAGCAGGAACCAAAGGAAAGCCGTGACGAGATTGGCGACTGAAGCAATCTCGCCTCCGGACAGGAGAATCGCCACCGTGAAGCTGATGATGTTCCACAGCATGGCCCAAAGAATTCCTCGAAACCGCCCACCGGAATCTCGAGCGGCACGTCGACGTTCTATCCACAAATCCAGATTCGATGGGTCCAGACGAGTCTGCCAGTCTGCCGGAATCACAATAGTCTCGAACCCAGGTATTCCAGTGATGCCTCCAGCGAATCTCGGATCAAAATGCGGCACGAACTGAATTGCACCGTAGCCTGCAACACCTGCAGTTTGAGCCGTCATCGTCCGCCAGATCAACTCCTGAGCCGCAATCAGAGCAATCTGTAACATCGCGAAGATGAAGATAAGCCCTGAAGCTCCGACTCCTCGCCCAATCTGCAGGTAAGAAAAGAACGTTACGGAGTAAAAAATGACTTGGATGCCAACAGACCGAAGCCAGCGTCTCAGCCATACGCTCGGCATGGGAGTTTGATTCTCCAGACAAACAGGAATCAAGATGCCTCCGATGAGATCGAATGGCAAAAGCAAAAGAGCAATCGAGGCGAAAAACATCAGGAACGCGATGAGATCAGCGGGTCCACCACTAAGCTTTTCTGCAAACAGTATATTAGCAGAGCCATAGAAGATCATGGCTGCGGCTATTGTTACCAATGTCCCGACACAGCTAATCCCTGTCCACAGGCGCGCCTTTCCAGGATTCATCTCATTTCCTCGGCTTGATGTTCGATCACGATACGTCTGATCACTCGGTCCAGGGCGAAACGTGCTGGCGGTCTCGCAGCGTAAGCAAACTTAACTGCTTGTCGCCGATTCGGCATTTGTAACGTCTTTACCGCGTTCGATCGCGACAGGTAACACCTCAGGTCATAAACTCTGTGCCCTTTGAGGATATCGCGTCGGTGATTGCCACGGAAAAACTGACTGGAGTTCCCTGAACGTGCATTGATTTCTACACCGGCCTGTCTAAGAACACCTCGATGAACTCAGAAAGACCAGACTTTGGTTGGCCTTGAATGATCCAAGCTCCACGGTTCTCCACTGCAACTCAATCTGTTTTCGTTCTCTGTATTCTGGCGACATCGCTCTTTTTGGGTGGCGTTGCCTGGGCTCAGGTCTTTTTGACGGCGAACTTCTTACAGAGCCGACCAGAGTCTCGAGACGAACGTTTGCTACTCATGGCATGCAGCTTGGTTTGGCTGGTGGTCTTTCGCTGGATTCTCGTTCGTCAGGTGTTCTTTCCCTATACATTGCATTTAGCTGCCTGCGTATTGCTCTTCGGATCAGACTACAACAAATGTCGAGGGTCCATTCAGGGAATGACCGTCGTGGCAGTTTTTATTGCGATCAGATTTCTGCAAGGAGCCACGAATCGAGTATTGATAATCGAGTTGATCGTCGCTGCCGTGATTCTCGCTTCTGCCAACGGCTTCTACCAACTCACGCCTAAAAATGCAGCCTCAAGAGCGATCGTTGTGGTTCTATCTTCACTCGCTGCCGTTGCCGGTCTTGCCATTTAAAATGCCAGGAACAATGGCTGCAAAGAGCACTCCGTTTGGTAAGCTCATCGAGCTCCAGATGACTGCGGAAGTCTTGACGCTCTCGCGGAAACTGGACCAGGAGCCTCAGCAATCAACCGGCTGGTGACTCGTGCGGATTCGTACATGGCGGGGAGCCCGCTGCCGGGATGCGATCCACCACCAACCAGATAAACATCTTTCAGATCTTCGACGTGGTTGTTTGGTCGCTTGTGCAGCATTTGAAGAAAATTCTGAGCCATGTTGAACTTAGCACCGTTGTGGACATCGTGACTCGAGTCCCAGTCATCGCTGTCACAATCTTCCCAAACCGGAATCGCCGCCTCTGATGATTGAGGCCCGGTTTCTCGACGTGACTAATCACATTCTCGCGAAAGGCCGGAGCCTCTTTCGACCAGCCCGCATTTGGGTGCTGTGAACAACAAGTTAATGTAGTGCAGAGCGGTCGGAAAGGACTCACCCTCATCGGGCGAACCGGGAAGCCTTTCAGAGCCTTCTTGTTACGAACCACCGAGGGAATCTTCGAGCCTTCGATCAAGTGCCGACCTCGTAGGCGTCAGGAGTGACAACTGCGAACAATTTTGCCGACATGTGGATGCGGTTGCCCGGACCGCAGACATTCCGCGGAACCCGATTTCACTGCTCCGGTCCGACACGCGAATGGCACTCAGTTCTCTCTAAATCCATTGAGGATATCACGTTTGGCTTCGTGTCTTGGTTTCATCAGTCGGTCGTAAGGTTTGGGTCTTCGTTTTTTTCTTCGAGGTTCAAAGCGGTCGGGCCGATCGGCAACCTGGTGGGTAGCGATCGCATCAAGAATTTGCTCGTAGAGGTACATACGAAAAACTGCGTCACGTTCACCCTGGAAAGCAATCAGCGGCTGGAAGGCATTCAGTGTCGGGACCACACCTTTGAAGCTGATCGATCGCGGTTTCCTATCGTGTTTGCTGGCGGCCTGGGCGATGATCGTGCGGATCAGATTGAACGCCAGGATATGCGTCCAGATTTCCTTCCGAACTAACTCCGGCGTCTTGCATCGCAGGATGTCCATCT
>JBIIIF010000440.1:0-3394 GCA_044235005.1 Planctomycetaceae bacterium
TTCAAGGTGTTTCCCCGACTCACTCAGCAAGAACGATGTGTAGGAGAATTGAGATGAAGGCGATGAAATTGTTTGCGGCTCTGGTAGTGTGTTCAATGGCGAGCAGCGCTCAGGCTGGGCTGTTCGGCGTATTCAAGAGCAATCACGGCTGCGGATGCAGCGTTGAGCCAACGTGCTGTGCTCCTGTTGAAGCGTCATGCTGTGCACCAGTCGAAGCGACTTGCTCAGCTCCAGCCGCTTGTGGAAATGGTTGTGCTCCAGTTGAAGCAACTTGCTGTGCTCCAGTTGAAGCCAGCTGCTGTGCTCCAGCTGCTTGTGGCAACGGTTGTGCTCCAGTTGAAGCATCTTGCTGTGCTCCAGTTGAAGCCAGCTGCTGTGCTCCAGCCGACACATGCGGTGATGGTTGTGGAAATGGTTGTGGCGACTCTTGCTTCAAGATGCCTAAGTTCAAGATGCCTAAGCTGAAGCTGCCAAAGCTGAAGCTGCCAAAGTTCAAGTTCCCTAAGCTGGGCTGCGGCTCATCTTGCGGCGACAGCTGCTGCGAGCCATCTTGCTGTGCTCCAGTCGAAGCTTCTTGCTGTGCACCAGCAGCCTGCGACCCAACCTGTGCAGCACCATGCGGTGGCTGTAACTGAGATCAGGTTGGCGTAAGGTGCGGTAATTAGCCAACGTGATTTTCAGAATCTGACGGTGAAAGAGAGCGAACGTCGTGATTCGCTCTCTACCGTCCCTGAAAGTTTCGATCGTGCGGATTGAGGAGTTCAAGTGGACGCCGGCAGATTAGCCTGAGTCACGGTTAATAGCCCAGCCTTCCGCCCCGACGATGCTGAGGATCGTGAGGAAACTCACTTGGGGAACACGCTCAACGGGATGTACACCCGAAACAGCGGTTCCACCAGAATGGATCAGCAACAGGGTGGAACCGTTGGAAAAACAACAGAACGGCGATGAATCACTTCCTGATTCATCGCCGTTT
Organism: Planctomycetaceae bacterium; assembly: GCA_044235005.1. Taxonomy (GTDB): domain Bacteria; phylum Planctomycetota; class Planctomycetia; order Planctomycetales; family Planctomycetaceae; genus SXXK01. Next base: position 977 of record JBIIIF010000440.1, read on the forward strand.
CTGCGTTGATGCCCACGAAATTCGCCCTTACTCATGCACTCCGTTATCACTGACTAATCCGTCTCAAGAAGATCGCTGAGTGTTCCGCGAATCCGGATGTGGCTTGATCCACCGCGACGACACCTTATATATACCGGTTTTGTGTTGCATCGAATCGCCGGAAAATAGATAGGGTGACTCCGTGGACGTCAGCATGAATTATGCAGGACGCAGTCAGTTGAAGCTGCTGTCCGGCGGAGAACGAATTCTTGACCTCGCCCCCAATCTGGCGCGCGACAAGGTCGAATTCAACGCCTGCCTGGCCGATCCCATTCGCTTTCGAGAAGCCATCAGCGCGCTGCATGATGTGGTGATCAACGATCTGACGTTCACGCCTCGCGATAAGTCGGGTTACGAAGACTGGAAGAAACAACAGGCGGCTCGCGAATCGGCATTGCGAAAGCAGGCTCAGGAAGGTGCTCGAGAACTTGTTCGAACGGGGAACGTTCCTCGTGCAACGGCCGAACAGAAGAAACAACATCAGTCCGCGTTGGCGCGGTACTGGCAGGCCCGCAGCCAGTTCAACACTCGCCTTCGTGAAGAGAACCAAACCTTATGGCGGCGACTGATGCCCTATGATCCCGTCATCACAGTGGCCGACGATGTTGTGTTTTTCGAATGTTTCTCCACCGACGAATCCAGTTACGGCTGCCTGACGGTTGATCGCGATTCGGGATTCAGCGGAACTCAACACGCCGCGCCGGGCACGACGAATGTGGACTATTCCTGGGATCTGTATCATAACTTTCAGTCGCTGCGGACGTATCGAGAAACTCGGTTCAACATCAACTCCGAAGGCTTCTCGGTTCAGACTGCTCAACGTCCCGATTACCACGAAGAGAAGATTGCGCTGCCTGACGGCTGGCTGCGAGGTTTCATGCAGTTGCAGGCTGCGATGGCTTTGCCGATGAAAAAAGTGACTTTGAGCATCGACGCGGTCTATTCCCTGCTGGCCTGGCTCAAGCGTCATCGGGAGAAAAGCGGACCGCGTGCGATCCGGTTTGAGCTGCAGGATGGTCATGCTCCCAGGCTGGTGCTCGAACCGTGGAATACGGCGATCGACAATGCTGGTCCCGTTTTTCGCGGTGGCCCGACACAGCCCATTCGCATCTGGGGGCGACGACGACTGCTGAGTCTGGCTCGTTTGCTGCCGATTGCTTCTTATGTGGATGTTTATCTGACCGGCACCGGCCTGCCCAGTTTCTGGGTGGTTCAGATGGGCAGCATGCGGCTGACTTTGGGCCTGAGCGGCTGGACGACCAACGACTGGACTCGCGGCAGTGCGGTGCAGATGTTGTTGCCGCCGGCATCGGCGAGCCTGTCTCAGGTTGCAGCCGCTGCAGAGAAACTTAGCCGGAGTCGGACCATGACGGCCTCTCGACTTGCCACCGAACTGAACGTTCCTTCAGAAGTCTCTGTGTCGGTCATGAATCAGCTCGCTCTTCGCGGGCAGGCAATCTTCGATTTGCATGCCGGGGTGTTCCGTTGGCGACAAGCTCTCCCGATGGCTGTTTCGGATCAAGAAGTCGGAGCTCCTCATCCGGAGATCGATGCAGCCGCGCGAATGATGGTGGCGGGAGTTGTCAAAATTGAAACTCAGGTCGCGGCGCCTCGAGGCGGTTGGATCCTGACGGGAAAAGCGGAAAACCAGTCCTGTGAAGTTTTGATCGACTATGATGGCATGGTCCGCAAGGGCAAATGTCGCTGCAGTTGGCACTTCAAGTTCGGCGTCCGAAACGGTCCCTGCCGTCACCTGCAGGCGTTACGCAATCAGGCATGGAAAGTGAACTCCGTCACCGATCAATCGCCGCGCTGATGGTCGCAGATTCTCAAAGCCGTGATGCCGTGCGGCCTGGCCATAAACAAAAAGAGCGACGCCGAAAGGCGTGGCTCTTTTTTTTGATGCGAATCCTGACCGGCTCAACAAGCCGACAGACTCTATCTGCCACTACCGATTGAACAGGAATCCCGGGCTGTTGATCAGGGCCCACATCAGGTCTTCACCAGCCGCTTTGGGATCACCTGCACCGGCGAAGTACTCCACAGCCTTCGCTGACTCTTCCGCCGACGGCTTGCGACAAAGTGCCGAGAGATAAATCGTCTCGATCAACTTGTCGTTTGGCATTCCGGCAGCCACCGCCTTCGCGATGACGCCTTGCGGATGAGCAATGGCATCCCCGATCGTCGGACCATTCACCATGTTTAACGTCTGCCCGAGGCTGACGTCACTGGTTCGCTCGCATTCACATGGTGATTCGCGAGGTGCACGGCCGAACATATCCAGGAACGCCACTTCGACGTCCGAATCCGGCAGTTCGGAAGCACGGAATCCGGCGGGAACTCCCGGCAATGCTCGCGGAGCACCCGTTGCCTGAATGA
>JBIIIF010000222.1:0-11902 GCA_044235005.1 Planctomycetaceae bacterium
TAGGTGGCCTTTCCCAGAAGGAACAGCCCGCCCAGAACCAGAATGATATCCTTACCGGAGAAACCGGTGCCAAACATCGTAAAGAGCGGCTGGTTCAGCCGCATCACCAGACCGATTGCAAGAACCAGCACCGCGCGTGACAGCACGGCAAGTGTCAACCCCAATTTGCGAGCATAATCACGCTGGGATGCCGGAAGTTTACCGGCCAGGATCGCGATGAAGATCACATTGTCAATGCCGAGGACGATCTCCAGAGATGTCAAAGTGAAAAGAGCGATCAGCGCTTCCGGTGAGAAGAATTCCATCATTGCTTATTTCGTTCAAAGAGTGTTGAGAGCGTTGAAGGAGGAGATTCGCTTGGTTCTTCAAGATCGAGAGGGCTTGTGATGTCGATCGGGGCAATGTTTGCAGCGCGCGCCATTGTTGAGGGGTGATTCGTGCTTGTGGGCTCGCGGTCTCGAGTCGCTTCTTCAGTGGCCAGTCGAGCAATTCGAGTCGCGAGCAAGCCGTCCATTGCCGACGGCATGTCTCGCATGTCTCCAGTCGACAATGCATGAGCGAATTCACAATGCATGCCGGAAAAGTTTTTCTCAGGATGCCATGCGAGCCATTGTGTGCCGTGCGAATTTCGAAGCTCAAACGAATGCTCTTCGCGGTTGTAGCGAATGACTCCGTCTGACCCGATCAGTTCATACTGAAAGTGTGTACGCGGCTCGCGAGAGGTCGCGTTGTAGGAAAAACTCATCTCGACCATCGTGTGTGCTCCACACGCGTGTCCCATATGTAGGTATAGATGATCGGGCGCCTGATAGTCTTCGACCCAGACGCCGATGCCGCGTTGCCATTCCACTTCCGATCCCAGCCACCAGCGAGCCAGATCGATCTGATGAACGCCGCAATCGACCATTGGCCCACCCTCCAGCATTCGACCAACACGGAGTGGGCTCGCAATCCGTTCGCTCTTTTCGTTCCAGCTCCATTTGCCATGCAGATTCCAGAGATAGTTCAGCCGCAAGGCACGAACTTCGCCGATCGCACCACTGCGAACAAGACGATGAATCTCCTTTGCCGAACCACTGAATCGGTAGGTAAACCCGGTGCAGAGCATCAGGCCCGCTTCATCCATGACTTTGATCATCTGCAGTATGTCGGCCTCGTTCATGGCAAGAGGTTTTTCACACAGCACATGCTTCTTGTACCTGGCGGCGTCCAGCACGTTGACCAGATGAAACGGGGCCGGAGTACAAATGACAACTGCGTCGATATCCGATTCCCAGAAGGCCTGTTGCGTGGGAAAGGCGTGAGGAATCTGGAACTTCGCCTGCATGGCCAGAGCTCGGTTCCAGCTGATGTCATAAATGGCATGCAGATTGATGCCAGCAACATGCTTGAGTGCTGGCAAATGCCCCAGCTCTGCAATCATTCCACATCCGAGGACACCGATTTTCTTCCCGCTCATTTCCCGAATCTCTATTCATTCAAAATCTTCGTAAAGTGATTACTGCCCGGACATCGACGTGCCCTGCGAATCGCGAAGTCGGTCGAGCCGTCTTGAGACCGCCACGGCTGCTCGATCAGCAGTTTCCGCCACGACAGCTTCGACAGAGATTCCCTTACCTTCCACCAGAAGTTCGCCTTTGCTATGAAGTACAACCTTCATCCGACACAGAAGATCGTCACCACCTTTGGGGCCGTTGACGTCGCTAAACGACACGTCAACACTGCGAATGTGGGAAGAGAATCGATCAAACGCAAATTGAAGGCAGCGATCGACATGCTCCTCCTGGGCTGAAGTGATCCCAATATTTCTATCCAGAATCTGCACATTCATCTTTTAGGTTCCCTGTTAAACCGACTTTTTGAAATTGCCATGACTCAAACTCTGCTTAACACCACTTTATCCCTGTTTCGGAAATTGACTAATATAAACTAAACGATCGATACATTGATTTAATCGAAGTGATGGCGGTGTGAGGTGTTGTGCTTTCTGATGAGTCACGCCGCGGGTTAAGCCTTGATTAAATCAATGAAAGTGTCTTGGGATATAGATTTGTTGTTGTTGATGGGCTGCCTGCCATTTGGTCGATGACTGTCACTGGTTGCAGTGGATTCCTTCAATTAACAGAAGCAGATCTCGTGGCAACGCGGCTCATTGTTTTTGATGATTTCCGCTGTTTTGCTCGAGACGATCCCACCGCCATTGATGTCGGAGACAGTGATTAAGGTTCGTGGTTTCATCGGGAGTGTGTTCGATGAAATGCCCTGTTTGCGATTCCAGCCTGCAGATGACTGAGCGGTCGGGAGTTGAAATCGACTACTGTCCAAAGTGTCGTGGCGTGTGGCTTGACCGCGGTGAGCTGGACAAGATTATCGAGCGGTCAGCTCCTGTCTCTGATGTGAATCGCCTCTCAGTGGATCGCGATCGCCATTACGATTCAGATGAGTCTGGGACTTCGAGAGAATCCTCACAGCCGAAAAGGCGTGAATCATTCTGGAGCGAGCTGTTCGATTTCGGCTGAGTCGCCCAGACGTCAGCCTCTCTGATCGACCTACTGCGCAGATTTTGGCAGAGCGGAAAGATTTCGCTCTGCGCAGAGAAAAAGCTGGCCGGGGTTTGAGCTTCATACAAAAGTAATTGACGTCTGCAAAATCAAACCAGCACTTTGTGTATCAACGTGGTAATGTCGAAATCATCAGGAAGAGCTTCTCGCAGCTCTTCGGTGCCGTAGATGCGGACTTTTTTGACGCAGTCGTCGAACTGAGTTTTTGCCATGGAATCAACGATCGGCGATAACTCACGAAGTGGCCGGTATTTCTTTTCAGACGCGGTGTAAACCTGTACGTTGAACTCGACTTCTCGATGCTGCGGCGGGGCGTCGATCAGGACGTCAAGACGGCCGGTTTCGATGCCTGCGACGACACCCAGCTCCTTCGCTAGCCTTGAAGAGATCACAGCCAGCTCAGAAAACGGCTTCTGACGCATGGCTCGATAGAGCGGTTCCTGATGGAAAACACTGAACTCGGCGATCCGTTTGTGGATTCGTCGGCGAGTTCCAAACAGGCCGTCCGTCAAAGTCTGGACATCAGTTCCTTGAGCGGTCTGCTTAAGGATTCGGATCAGCTCCGGTTCTGTTAAACGAAACAGAGTTGCAATATCCAGCTTCGACAGCAGCTCAAAAAATGCCCGAGCAAACATGGTTGTTGCGCTGCGCACTGCATGGTGCCAGTAAACCTCCGAGAACATCACGTACCGAGCAAACACCATCATCTCGGCAGCCGTACGGCCCTTGGATGTAATCGCCAGACCGTCTCCTGCTTCGTTGACGATCAGCGAATTCATCAGGCGATTACGATCGAAGTGTTTTCCGTACGGCACGCCGCAATGCTGGCTATCTCGAACGAGGTAGTCCATCTTGTCGATGTCGATGGGGCCGGAGAGAATCGAACGACGCAGTCGATTGCTGGGGGAGTTATCTCGGGCGACAAGAACATCCAGAACCTCGTAGGGTTCAATCTTCCATTCTTTACGCAGGACGTCACCGAGTTCAGTTCCGGGCCGCAGGAACTCACGTGCATAGTCCTCGTGTGGTGGAAGCTGCGGCAATCCGAGGTCTTCAATCGGATGACAAAACGGCCAATGGCCGATGTCGTGCAGCAGCGCGGTGACGATCAGAATCTCTGCATCTCGCACCGAGACTGTTCTGGCGAACCGCTGATCTCGGCCCAGTTGCCAAAGATATTTCAAAGCGTTGTGATAAACACCCAGAGCATGCTCAAATCGCGTATGAGTCGCCCCGGGATAAACACGTGATGCAAGAGCAAGCTGCGTCACATGAGCGAGTCGCTGGAACTCCGCCGAGTCCACAATGGCACGCACTCGAGGCGTGAACGGCACGTCCTGTTCAACAGGAATGCGGATCACTCCGAACGAATCGCCGGACTGAGACAGCTCTGGTATGGAGGAGTAAGGGTGCATCATGATGCCGCATTCTGAACGGCCACTGGCTACTTGAAAACCCCGGCTACTTGTTTTCTGGCACGTTCAACAGAATCCACGACCGCCTGAACGTACTGCTCATCGGAAAACGGACTCATGATGTAGGACTTCAACGCGACGACGGGCCGGCCATAGTCTGTTTCTCTAAACCGATCGGTCATGGAGATCACCACGCCATCGCCTCGCAAAGCTTCGGCATGCATAGCCTGAAACACCTGCCGGTTATAATCATTGAACCGATGCAGTTGTGCCGCGTATCGGGCGTCAGTCTGCTCAAGCTTCGGCATTTCGAACGTATCCACGTCGTCCGGATAGACTCGGAACAGCGTCACCGGGCCGAAGTTCTCCGGATTCATGACACTGATGGCCGGTTGAGCCGTCAGCCGATTTCTGAGTGTTTCGGCCATCGTCACGAGATGCCCCAGTAGCGTTCGCAGTCCCGATTTTCCAAGTAACTGCAAGGCGCCAAGAGCTGACATGGGACCACAGCCAGATCGACTGGTCTCCAGAGTAAATTTGCCAGGATTGTAATCGCCCGATTGAAACAAGTACGGCGTTGTCGACTGATCTCGAGTTAACATCTTTAGGTCTCTGGCATCCTTCACAAAGAACGCGCTCGAGACGTATGGCGCGAAACCGGTCTTGTGATAATCAACACCGATGGAGTCCGCCGCATTTAGCTGACGGATGCGGCGATTGGCTCCGGCGAGTGCTCGCAGTGTACGGTCCGGAAACCGAAGCGGATTCTGAGCAAAGTCATAGTCTCGAAACACGCTCCACGCCCAGCCGATGACGGCATCAGCATGCAGATGCGGCACGTAGTCGAGAGAAAATTCGTGGACAAGATCATCGCGAAGTTCGCGGATCTTTTCGAGATGATCCAGTCCGAAAGCATCTGTTGTTCCCATCGTGGCCACGATGCAGGCGATACGACGACCCTCTTTCAGCAAACGGCGTAGTTCACTTTCCAGTAAGCAGGTTCTTATCTCGTTATTCGGACCTGTTGGGATTTTGACAACTCTGTTCGCGCCGAGGCCCAGCCATGATGCGGCCGTCTTGTTTGCATAATGAGCCTCGTCGGAGCACACGACGACGGGCATATCGCCGAGGATGCCGTTCTGCATGGCTCCCGGAACAGCTTTCTCGATGCCAAGGCGGATGGCGTAGAGTAGAGTTCCCGTGCCGCCGAAAGTGAAAATTCCACCCGACGAATTGGGATCGTAGCCCATCAGACGAGCCGTCATGCTGATGACTTCTGCTTCAGCCAATGCGACGCCTCGACTGGCTTCCTCACTGCACAGATTTGGATTGTAGATTGCAGGCAGAAGCGTCCCGAGAATTCCCGGGATGCACGGCGGATTGATCACGTTTACCTGAGATCGTGGGTGTCCCCAGATAAACATTCCCGCCAAATGATCGACGAGATTTCTGGAGACGAGTTCCACGGTACTCATATCATCCGGAACGCTCGCCTCTGTGGCTTTCGAAAAGTCGATCTGCCGAGGCTCCCCAAGGATCGGGCGCTGCGACTTCATCGCGTCGACACGGTCCAGGGCTCGCAGGACCGAGAAAACAAACCAGGCATCGTGCTCCTGATCGGAAAACGGCTGAGGAAACGCTCGCCGAAGCACATTCAGATTGTCTCGATAGTGGGGCATAAGAATTTCATCCGCTCACACAATTTCTCGGGGGGCCTTCGACTTTCTTTAGCGGCTTTCAGTGCGTACGATCAACCGGTTGAAGTCTGGTTCCTCCAAGTTTTGCAGAATGAATCATGAACGCAGTTTCAGAAGTCCTGACTCTGGGACGAAATATCACGCTGTTTCCCGTGATTCACGGGAGCGGCGATTTTGCCGTCGAAGTTCGCCGCTTGATGCTCGCCCAGAAATTTGCGTGTCTCGCTGTGCCGCTGCCGCCGTCGTTCCAGACTGACGTCGAGGCGGCTGTTGAGCGTTTGCCATGCGTCTCCGTGGTCCTTCAGCGTCAGCCAATTCAAACGTTTTCATCGACGAATACGGATTTTTCCACCGGGGCTGAGGAAGAGGAAGACGATGAGCTGCCGGAAGCCAGTTATGTTCCGATAGATCCCTGTCAGCCCGTGATCGCAGCGTTACGAATTGCGAGGCAGGAACGGATGGTTCGAGCGTTTATTGACATCGAAACGGACCATTACATTCCGCGAGAAGCGTCCCTGCCGGATCCGTATGCTCTTAAGCGAGTGCGTCCGGAGCAATTCGCCGCCGCCGTTTTGCCCGCGCTGCCTGCCCCTGAGGATGAAGATCAGTTCCGACGAATTCACTGGATGGCCAGTGAGTTGCATCGGCTGTCAGTGCAGCATGAGTCGGTCTTATGCCTCTGCAACATTATGGACTGGCCGTGGCTGCGTGATGCCTTCAACAGCGCGGTCGAACGCCCTGCTCCGCCGACGTGGTCGGAAACGTCGACGGAATCTTTCGGAGTTTCTGCGAGGACGCTGACGTTTATGCTGGGAGAACTTCCGTTCATTACCGGACTCTATGAGAAGGCTCGGTTTGAACTGGATGATGATGAGAATCTGTCGATCGATGGGATCAAGTCGTTACTGCTTCATGCTCGGGATCGGTACCGCGACGAATTCAAATCTCGTGCTCGTCGAATCACGCCTCAACTGCTGTTGAACTGCCTGAAGTATGTCCGGAATTTATCGTTGATGGAGCGGCGGTTTACTCCCGATCTCTATACGCTGGTTGTTGCTTCTCAGCAGACGGCGGGCGATCAATATGCGATCCATGTCGCGGAAACCGCCCGCGATTATCCGTTTGCACCAAGTTCTGATTTGCCCGAAATACGATTCGGGATCGACCGAACGATTCTGCCGGATGGTTCTGAGCTGCGGCCGGTTTGCCGACTGCCGGGACACCCAGTGGTATGGCGAAGTTGCCGTTTGAACGCTCGCCCTGACCGCCGTACCAAAGTGGAGTGGCAGAAGTCCTGGAATCCCTATGGTCAGTGCAGTTGGCCTCCGGAAGATGTCGCGATCGAGAACTTTCGAACTCATGTGAAGAACGTGGCGCTGGATTTGATCGGCAATGATCTTGCGCGGACCGAAAAGTTTTCGGCCAGTATGAAAGACGGCCTCGACATTCGGGAAACGTTACGAAACTGGCATCTGGGTGAATTGCATGTCAAAGTTTTTCCACCAGCTCGCGGAAAGATCGACTGCGTTGTGATGCTGTTTGATTCGCCTGCGGATCCTCGTGATTATCCCTGGCGAATTACCTGGCATGCCGAGAACCATGATGAGTCGACCCTTTCGTTGTTTGCGACGAATTTTACGGACGACATGATTGGTCCCGGGATCGCGCTGGCTCGATACGGCGGCTGTATGTTCCTGTTTCCCCCTCGACCGGTTCGTGATATCTGGCGTGATCCGCAGTTTGATTTCGTCGACACGCTGGAAGAACGACTGATTGCGGCCGGATTGCACTATTCGAATGAACGACACATCGCGCTGATGAGCCATTCTCCGCCGGGTGCTGGATGGCGAAGGCTGGCCAGCAAGTACAAAAAGAAAATTGTGCATGTGCCGATGAGTCGTTTTGGGGCGGCGACGATTGAGAAACTGAGAATGTTCCACGTTCTCAATGGTCATCATATTCGTTCGTTTGCGGAACACTTTATTCGGAAGCCGTAGTGCTCTGTCAATCAGCGAGCGAGGAGTGGTGCACAGAGAAGGGGTCAGGAATCAATAGTGCGCAGCGCGCTTCGGGCCATTTGGCTATTAGTTCCTGACTCTTTTTCTGAGCCTTGACAGAGCACCATTGGCTGACGTCAATGACCGGCTGGCTGGCCGTGTTTCCGTGGATCGCTGCCGCCGGACAATGTCGTTTCTTCCAGAGCTGCCGCCTGAGTTGCGGCCAGAGAACTGCTGCCTTTGATCACGTGTCCTCGCTCTGTCAGCGAAGAGCCAGTCGTCTTCTGTAATGATGGTTCCAGCAACAATTCATTCGGCGCCCATTGGTGATGAAAGCGACTAGCCGAGACGGCACCAGCCGGCGACATTTCGAATACGATGTGATTGAGCAGGTTCTGCAGTGTCGCGGTGATAATTCGAGGGCCGCCAGAAGCACCACAAGCATAGGTGGCTTTGTTGTTTTCAACGACAAGCGTGGGAGTCATGCTGCTCAGTGGTCGTTTACCGGGTTCAATCACATTCGCTTCACTTTGAATTAATCCAAAGGCGTTTGGCTTGCCGGGATTCGCCGTGAAATCATCCAGTTCATTGTTCAGGATGATTCCATATTCCGGCACCACGAGAAAGCTGCCGAATGTCAGGTTGATCGTCTCTGTGCAGGCGACGGCATTGCCATTCGAATCCATGACTGAAAAATGGCTGGTTCCGCCGTCAGGGTTGAGAAAGAAGCGGCCATACTTTTCCGGAGCCAACGTGCTGGTCATTGACACTTGCGCCGCGATGCTGCGTGAGTAATCCCGATTCAGGAGTTTGTCGACAGGCACCTTTACGAAGTCGGTATCGCCCAGAAACTCCGCGCGGTCTGCGAAGGCGTGTTTCAGGACTTCCGTCACAAGATGTATGTAATCCGGACTGTTTTGTTGCAGCGATTTCAGGTTCTTTTGGGTCAGCGTTTCCCACTCTTCGAGTGACTGCAGCGTTTGCAGCAATGCCACTCCACCACTGGAAGGAGGAGGCATGGTGAAGATCTGCTTGCCGTGAAATGTTGACTCAAGGGCCTTACGTTCCGTCGGCTGGTAGGCTGGAAGATCGTCTGTCGAGAAGATTCCGGACTCAGCCGTAATCGTCTGTGTAATTGCTGACGCCACCGGACCTTCGTAGAACCCTGCCGCACCGTTTGCGGCGATGGCTTCCATCGCCCTCAGTTGTGGCGAGTAAAACCGGTCGCCGATCTTCCACGGCTTACCATCGTTCAGGTAAAGCTGTTTCAGGAGTTTGAATCGAACTTCATAACTGTGATGGCTTTTGAGCTTACTCAGGGTCGATGCCTGAACTTCCTGGTCATGCTGATCGATTGCAACACCGTTTTTACAGAGATCAATCGCGGGCTGCACAAGGCGAGCGATCGGCATGGTGCCGTATCTCTCTGCGGCATAACACAAGCCCGCCACGTTGCCAGGAACACCAACCGCTTTGCCACCGCGAACACTTGGCGGTTCGAGGTAAGAGTTGTTGTTCTCCAGCGCGGCGGATGTGGCAGCGGCCGGTGCTCTCTCACGATAATCCAGTGCCATCGCTTTTCGCTGATCGGCGTCCCAGATCACCATGAAGCCGCCACCGCCGATTCCGCAGCTTGCTGGTCGTACGACGGACAAGGCGAATGATGTCGCAACGGCCGCATCAACGACGTTACCGCCTTCCCGAAGAATTCGGGCTCCCGCCTCACTTGCTGCCACATGATCGGCAGCCACGACGGCCTCGGAAAAGGACGGCTGCTGGGCTAAAGCATCCTGAGTCCGATATGAACTCAGCACCACGAGCGTTGCGGCGAAAAGAATACGCTTCAGACGATCAGCAGGATTCACAGCAGCATCTCCCTGAATCACATTTCGACTCAACAGGGCTTACACCTGATGTGCAGGCCATGAGTCGTCATTGTGATCAGAGATTGGCTGCATGTCGATCACACAGCCCAACTGCTGCGCCGAGGGCAAGCGCGCTGATACATGGCAAGCGCGCTGATCCCAGTTCAGTTCTGCTCAGATCAATTCTTCGATGGGTCGACCATTTTCGATCAGGTATGTCGGTCGGCCCGATTGATTCGTAAACTGAATCCGCTTGTCGAAATCGAGGACATGGAATACGGTCGCCATCAGGTCCTGAGGAGTGATCGGCGTTGTTTTGGGGACGTCAACTTTTTCTGCCGACTCACCCACGACCTGCCCCATTTTCAGGCCGCCACCAGCGAACGCCAATGTGCTGAGCGGAGCCCAGTGGTCTCGCCCTGAAGAGCCATTGATCTTTGGCGTGCGTCCGAATTCTCCGCTGATCACCAGCAGCACATTCTCCAGCATTCCCCGCTGATCAAGATCCTCGACAAGCGCCGAGACGGCTCGATCGATTTCGGGACCGCGACGATCCATTTCCTGCTTGATGTTGCTGTGCATATCCCAGCCACCGTGCTGCAGCGTGACGAAGCCACAGCCAGCTTCACAGAGTCGACGAGCCTGAAGCATTTGCTCTCCAAGGCCTTTTCCGTACCGATCGACAACACGGGGATCTTCGTACTTGAGGTCGAACGCCTGTTGTGATCGGCTGAGGATTAAATTGAAAGCCTGCTCTTCAAAGGAATCGAGTCCCTCCATCAGACCCTTGCGGTCGATGTTGCGTTTGACGTTATCGATACCTTCAAGCATTGCACGGCGGTTTGAGAGCCGCGACTGTTCAATTGAAAGGGACATGTTGCGACGGGCTTCACCGGCCGGATCAAACGGGCCGAACGCCGTGCCAAGGAATGCCGGACCATCTGCGTAGATGCCACCAAGCCGAACGTAGGTCGGAATCCCTGTCACGGGATGATTGGTGCCACGGATGCGTGACATTATGGAACCAAGAAATGGTCGATCGGCTACAGCTCCATTGTCAGCGAGACGATTGTCGTAACCAGTCATGACGTAGTGCGTGCCACCGGAGTGTCCGCTGTTTGTATGAGCAAACGAGCGAACGAAAGCCATCTTGTCAGCCAACCCGGCGATGCGTTCGAAGTTTCCTCCGAGTGTGACGCCCGGAAGAACGGTTTTCACTTCGCCCGTTACGCTGCGGTATTCTGACGGAGCCGTCATTTTGGGGTCGAAGGTTTCAACCTGAGTCGGCCCACCTCCAAGCCACAACCAGATGACAGACTTATCTGACGTGCCAATACCCTGCTCTGCGGCTTTCGCTTTTCCCTGCAGCATATTTGCCAGTGTCAGGCTACCGAGTCCCAAACCGCCGACCCGGAGGAAATCTCGACGGGATGATCCTTCGCAATTGCGATGAGCTTTACCAAAGTGAAAGTCGATCATTGGTATTCGTCCTGGTGGAAGGGAGGAGACGGAGGATGAACTGACGCAGCGTCAGCGATTTGACAATGTTATCGTGGGTTTCGTCTGATTTGCAAGACGTCGAGAACGGGAAAATCGATGCGAGGCGGAACCCGGTTTCGGACTTTGTGATCCGGCTTTGAGTGAGGGAGCCGTTTAATTCATCGACACAACGTCTCTGCGCGATCGCGTCGTAATTACAGAACTTGAGCATTTTTCGCAGAAAATTGAAGTTTCTGCCGATCCGGTCAGCGTTCTGAATTCCTTGAAATCATGGGTAAGAAGCCGCTCTGGAGAGCGCGAGGATTGATTGTGCGGAGCGGATGCGAACGTCCAGAGCGGAGTCCTTCAGAAGCCCTTTGAGCTTTTCAATTGCTTCGGTGGTTCTGCAGATTCCAGCAAACTCAGCGGCCATGGCTCTTGCCGTCGGGTCTGACGAGCTGAGTTGTTTGATCAGCGTTTCACGTCCTTCGGCGTCTCCAAGACAAGCGAGAGCCACTGCCAGAAATGTGACGGACATTTCATCAGGAGGTGTTGCAGAAGCCTCTTTCTTCAATGCAACTTTGATAGGTTCGGCATCACTTTCGTTGCCGTGTCGACCGATCACCCATGCCGAAAGATTTCTGGTCGTCGGATCTGATGACTGAAGTTGTCTGCGAATCAGGTCGATTGCAGCAGGGTCTTCAGCTTTGACCAATGCCGCGGCTGCCATAATCTGCAAGGGAATACTTTCTGACTGACTAATTGCTTCTCGCAGCAGCTTCTTGTCAGCCGTCTGACCAATTTTGTAGAGGCTTTCCGCCGCATGTGTGCGACCTTTCGACGATGGGTTGCCAAGAATATCGAACAGTATCTGAAGATGACTGTGAT
>JBIIIF010000223.1:0-11890 GCA_044235005.1 Planctomycetaceae bacterium
CATTCACCGCCATCATGCTCAACTGCATCAACTGAATCTGCTGACTGGCTTGAGCCGCGGCTTCCTGACTGCGGTGGTATTCGGCTGCAGAAGCCTCAGCAAGGAAGCTTTCGCGGTTTCGCTCGTCCTCGGCCGTTGACTCTGCCTTCCATGTGTCCCAGCCGGCTTCAAGAACTTCTCGTTCCTTCTCTGAGAACAAGAATAAAGGAACTGCGATCTTCTCGCCGTTTTCAAGTTCCATCAGGACGCCGTCGACAGTGAAGGATTTTTCTTTGCCTCTCAGCTTTCGGCCCCAAAGCGCGAGATCAGCTTCTGTCTTTACGGACTTGTCGTCGAACTCTGCCACAATCTTCGGCATCATCTTCTTGTAGATCTGGTCCATTCTGCTCAATGGAGTCTTGTTGACCTGGATCGCTCCTGACTGAGTTGTGATCACCAGTGTGCGTGTTCCGTAACCGATCACTCGACCACGGAGACTGACTCCTTCTCGACCAGTCCAGGTCTGCATTTTCTCCGGAGGAGCATCATCCGTTTTGGATTCCAAATACTCCTTCACGAATGCCTGATCGGCTTCGCTGAGTTCAGAAACGACATACGCTTCAAGCGTCTTGCGTTTTCCTCGCAGCAGAATTGTTTCAGGGCTGGCGGCAATCAGATCTCCTGAGAACTTGTGCTTGCCAGTTGCGTCGGTCCAATCACGTGCGAACGTAGTCTCTGAGAAGAGACAGAAAATGGCGACAAGCAGGGCAGCTATGGATTTGGATTTCATCGTTCGCTCTCAGGACTGACATAGAGTGGACACACGGTCGGAATGAGCATTCCGGGAACAGGCGATTCCTGTTCGTTCGTCGGCATACCATTGGATCCGTGGATTTGCGGCAACACAAGAATTCTAGAGGAAATTCAATCGTCATTGCGACGAACTCACAGAGGTTTGTAAAACGATTCAGGGCATAATCCGGCCTTGTTCTGCCCCTCGACAGAACAGCGACCGGGGAAAATGCAGAATCTCGTTGGGATACGGAATCTGAAAGGCGTCTCTTTCTCTGCCTGCCGGGACAGCATAGACTCCCCTGAGGCTGACGATGTCCGGGGGGACAACGCCAGTCGGGAACAGATGCAGGGACAACATGTCTTCACCGACTCAAACAGTCACTCAAATTTCGATTCCGCCGAAAGTTCATGCACTGATCCGGCGCGTGCGTTTTCGATTGCGGCGTGATGCCGTGGCCACGGGAGTCCTGCTCACGGTGTGTTTTGCGGCCGTGGTCTTCTGGGCGACGACAACCCTGGACATTGGGTGGTTTCTGCTTCAGCAGCTTGAACTTCCTGTCGGTCTTCGAGCCATCCTGCTGGGTGTGATGCTGCCCGCCGTGTTATGGCTTCTGGCAAGTCGTGTTTGCTTTCCACTCCTGCGCCGGGTTCGTGACCTGGACATCGCGTTGATTCTGGAACGTCGTTTTCCGCAGTTCCAGGATCGCCTGATCACATCGATCGAAACATCAAAAGGCTTGCCCGTCGAGGGGCCGCTGACACGCCCGATGCTGGAAAGGTCGATTCACGAAGCAGAAGCACTCGCGGCGACCGTTGTCTCTGATGAAGTTTTCGACATTTCGTCGGTCAAGCGGTTGAGTCTCTTCGCGGGAGGGCTGCTGCTGTCTCTGCTCATCACGGCCATCGCTCAGCCGCAACTGCTGACGCGCTGGTGGAGTGCATTTGTCCGTTGCGATGAGACCTACCATGAACGAACCACCGATCTGAAAATGGTCGCGATTGCTCAGCCGGGCGACCGGGCTGTCGAGTTTGTTCCGGCAGGTGATCAACTTCTATATCGTCATCCGCGCGGGGCTGATCTGGAACTTGAGATGTTTGTCCCTGACGGTGGTCCCACCGAAGGGCAGGAATGGATCGTTCCGGACCGTGTTCGCGTCGATGTTGTCAGAGCAGATGGTTCACGAAGTCGAACGTACGTTTCTCCGACCTCATCATCGAACCGAAAGTTTCGCTTTGTCGTAACGCGTCTGCAAGAACCGATCACGGTGGAACTGCTCGCCGGCGATTATCGCAGCAGAACTCCGTATCACGTGGATGTTGTCAACCCGCCTGGGATCGATGGGATCCTGCTGAAGTGTGTTTACCCTGAATACACGGGCTGGAATCAGCAACGCGAGACATCAATTTCCGTGAATGGCAGTGAAGTTCAGTTGCCGATCGGAACATCTTTTGAATTGACGGCAACTTCCAGTAAGGCACTGCGAGGCGTGCGAATTGTTTCCGATCAGTTTGAACTTGCAGGAGACCAGGATGGTTTAACTCTGACCATGAGAGACTCACAGTCTTCAGACTCCGACGGAAGAAAACTGATCACATCGGATGGGATGGCCTTTTCTGCTCGATTTGAAATTATCTCACCGTTGCCTGAAACGGCGAAAGAAGCAGTCGTTGCCAAAGGCACAGAGCCGGACGCAACAACTGACACAGTGACTTCAGAATTGGATATCCTGAAGATTCCTTCGAATGCCAACCTGCGTTTCTTTCTGCATGACGTCGACGATGTGATGACTGTCAGCCCGGAGACTCTTCGAGTGCAGGGACTGGAAGATAAGCCGCCGGTTGTTGTGGCCCAGATGACTGGCATCGATAATGCCATCACGCGATTCGCCAAGATTCCTGTTGCCGGTAGAATCAAAGATGACTACGGATTGAAGTCAGCAACTTTTGAGTTTCTTGTCGACGATGAATCAACGTGGCGACCGAGGCCGTTTCGTTCAATTCCGGACAAGAATGCGACCGACTTCGAACTTCGCCGCAGTGAGACTGAGGCGTACGAACTGTTTGATGTTCAGGTGCTGGAACTGTCCGAGGGGCAGACGCTGACGCTGTCGATCACGGCTGCGGATGCGAACATCTTTCCGGGCCCCGGTGTGACTCGTGGTGAGCCCATGTTGTTTCGTATTGTCAGCATCGAAGAGCTTCTGTCGCTGCTCTACACGCGTGAGATTGCTCTGCGTGGGCGGTTTGAGGAAGTTATCAGCCAGCTGGAAGAACTCAACAACGATCTGCTGTTCCACAAGGATGTTGCATCGCGAGTCGATGCGGCGGGGGCCAACGCGGTTCAGGAAGATCGAGTCAGCCTGAACACCAGTGCGACGCGCAGTGGCAACAATTTGCGTCGACAGGCGAATGAGCTGAGTTCCATCATTGAAGGCTTTGAGGAAGTCGTCCGCCAGTTGATCAACAACGCCGTGCCTCCACAGCAACTGGCCGAGAATATGCGTTCATCCATCGTGGATCCTCTGAAGGTTGTCAGTGCAGAGATGTTGCCTTCGGCAGATCGAGCCGTCGGTGCGCTGAAAGTTGCCGCACAGGATGGACAGCCCACGGAATTGCTTGTCGAGAATGCGAATGCAGAGGTCACAAGAGTCATCGTGGCTCTGAAGGTGGTTCTTGAAAATGTTCGAGATATGGCTGAGTTTCATGAAGCTCTCCGCGATCTGAAGGCCATCCTTGATGAACTGCAGAAGAACCGGGACGAAACGAAAAAGCTGCAAAAGAATCAGCTCATTGATGATATCCTGAAGTAATGATCAGCATTTGTGTTAACCACGACCAACAGCTGAACTGTATGTGAAACATTGACCGCCAGGTTGAAGCAGGGCTGGAGAACTCCTCCTGAGGATAGATCACTATGAATATTCGCAGCATGATCTTTGCGGCAGGTTTTTGTACCTGTTTATGGATGTGGTTCGGCGTCGTTGCTCAGGAGCCAAAATCATCGGACTCGGAACCTGACAAGAAGACAGTGCCCCCAAAGGTTGTGACACCTAAGGATCTGCGTGACGATGCGTTGGCGATCAGCGGGCGGTATGCTCGCTTTGAACGCATGCTGACTCAGATGGCCGATATCCTTGGACGTCAGGATCCGGAGCGTGCCGATCTGCTGCGACGTGCGATCGGTAAAGGACGTGAGGATCAGGTCAAGGAAGATATCGAGAAGGTTGTTGAGTTACTCGACAACAAGGACTTAGGCACGGCCACGGAGAAACAGACGGAGATCGTTTCCAGTCTCGAAACATTGCTAAAGTTGCTGCAAAGTGAAGACCGTCGCAGCAGTGTTGAACGTGAGCAGGAAAGACTCAATGGCCTGCTGAAGGATGTTCGAAGCATATTGGCGGAACAAAAATCAGCCCGAGCTGCAACGCAGAACTCTGAAGCTCCGTCGAATGCAGCTCCCGGCCAGCAAAAAGCTCTCGAAGGTGCCAAGAAGACGCTGGACTCCATGAAGGAGCACGACGACCAGCAAGCTGAGACAGAGCAGGGCGACGAAGCCAAGGATCCAGATAGCTCAGAGGAATCGGACGGGAAAGGCACCGGAGAATCAAAAGACGGCAAGTCGACCAATGGAAAGTCGACTGAAGGAAAGCCCGGAGAAGAGAAGCAGAAAGATGGCGATGCTGAAGAAATGGACCTGCAGGGCAAAGATCAGGAAGGCAAGAAAAAGGGTGATCAGGAGCCCAAAGGCGACAGTGCTCCGAACAATAAGTCTGGCGATGGTGAGCCTAAGGATGGCGAGTCAAAGGACGGCAAAGACGGAAAATCAAAAGGCTCCGGCTCAAAGTCCGAGCAGAAGTCATCTGGCAAGAAAAAGTCGGCTGGTAAGTCCGGAGAAAAGTCCGGCAAGGATGAACCAAAAAAAACTCCGGGTCGTGAGCAGCTCGAGAGCGCTCAGCAGCAAATGGAACGTGCACTTGAGGAATTGAAGGAACAGGAGCGAGAAAAGGCTCTGGAGCACGAAGACGAAGCACTTGAGGAATTGCATGAGGCGGCATCAGAGCTTGAAGAAATGCTGAAGCAGCTTCGTGAAGAAGAAAAGGAGATGCTGCTGGCCTCGCTGGAAGCCCGCTTCCAGAGAATGCTGGCTGCAGAGACTCAGATTCAGGAAGGCACTGTTAGCCTCGCAGCAACGCCTCAGAAAGACTGGCTGGATCAATATTACGGGCGATGTCGCGAACTGGCTCAACAACAGAACGAACTTGCCACTGAATGCGCACAGACGGTGAACCTGTTGCGGGAAGACGGAACATCCGTTTCGATTCTGTTGGCTGTTGAGGACATCGAAGCTGATATGGGCTCTGTTTCGGGATGGCTGCAGGAATCAAAGGTCGGAGATCTGACTCAGTCGGTACAGAATGACATCATTGAATCTCTCAAACAGTTGATCGAGACGACTCAAAAAGAAATGCAGGAGATGAAGGAGGAGCAGCAGCAGCAAAGCCAACAGCAGGAGGGTCCATCACAGAAACCGGGACTCGTTGAACTGATGGCCGAAATCAAGATGCTGAGAAATCTTCAACTGCAGGTGAATCGACGAACAAAACAGGTCGACGGTCTGCTCCAGTCATCTTCCAGTGAAGATTTTCCTTCGCTGAAGAAGCAGGTTCATGACCTTGCTGTCCGTCAAAGGCGTCTGATCGAGACAGCAAAAGAGCTTGCAAAGCAGTCTCAATAATCCGGACAATCTGCGACGCAAGGTGGGTAGCCCTATTCACCTATTTCGAAGTTACCCGCTTTTCTGTGCCGTTCATGACCGCTCTTCGAGAACATGTGATCAGTTCCAGGAATACACCCACCGCAAGCCAAAACTTGTAATTTGGGTGGTCTGCAGGGCAAGTGGAAGAAGGTCCAGACTCAAGGTCAATCAAGTGATTTCTGGAAAGCGACTGGATCATTGGAATCACATTTAGTGATCATGAATTTTTGTTGACATTCCGCACCGGGGATTCAAAAATCCCGCAGCGGAAGGATTCAACGGTTTCGCACGTTGGAATGGGCTGTGCCCCCTCGTATGTTTGTTCAAAGGTTAACTGCCGGAACAAGTCGATGTGAGTGGCGGCCCTCTAAAGCGAAAATCTCCAGGGACGGAGGTGAAGGATCGATGACAACATTTTTGCAACCGGTTTGCACCCCACTGGAGTCTTTGAATGTCTTTTATGTATTCCGAAGCCGATGCTGGACTTGAATCTTTGTCCGAAATTGAAGGCTACGAATTCCTGAGCGATCTGGATGCCGGGTTTGAAGAAGAGTTGCGGTCGTTGGGTGTTGATCCCGCTTCTCCAACGGCGGCCAAGCCTGGTTCTGAAGAGAAGGTCATGATGCTTGCTGCTCGCTATGCAGCCGGTCTTCCATTGTGGCATTCAGACGATTGTTATGATCACGGACCCGGCAGCGTTGGCAATCTTATTGTCGACGACGAGATTAGTGATGATGGTGCAGAGTCGTTCGACATCGCCTGAGGTTGCACTCACTCGGTGAACCACAAAGCCAAATAAAAAAACGCCACAGCAACCTGTGGCGTTTTTTTTGGCTTCAAAGAACCTTAGTTGCATGTGCCATAGATGTCTTTGGAACCGCCTTTTTGCCGTCCACGCGGTTCGCATCTATCGAAGTCACTGCGGCCGGGACTATCAGAATCCAGTATCTTCTTCTTCCAGTTGCGACTGAAGTTGGTCTCGTTCTCGACGTGTCGTCTCCAGGTCAAACATCAGATACTTGACATCAAGTCGAAGTTGGGACAACGCTTCCTGAACAAGGTTAAGAATTCGTCGGCGACGTTGGATTGAATCAGAGACTCGGTTGAAAGCCAAAACCAGATTTTCTCTCTCCGGTCCTTTCATAGAATCTATCAGACGCCCCAACTCCAGCATTTCTACTGGTAAAGCTTCGGCCTCGGTGTCGTTAAATCGCTTTTGAACTGTCATGGCAGACATCCTGGGAAGGGGGGAGTCCGCGAATTGGGATATCGCGGGCAATGCTCAAGATTCTTGTCGCCGTGATTCTTCATCACAAGCAAATAGCCGGGCCAACATCAGTTTTTTTGCAACGTCTGACGGAGAATCTCACCATTCTCTCACGACCGGGCGATTTTTTTAAAATCCTGCCTGTCCACCCCCGGAGAAACCAGCACTTTGCCAGCCGAGGCCGCGAATCTGGGCTCGGTAAAAATTGCGACTTTTGCTAGGATTCTCTCTCCCTGCAGAAAGTCTGCGGCAGATTCAGATTGAAAGACAGAATGAACACGGATGTTCAATGTTGTCATCTAATTCACATTCTTCAGTCGGAGCACAGCTTCCGCAGAATGCGCAAGGCCATAGGCACGTCACGGTCCGTTCTCGGAATGCGTTTCCTCGCCTTTATTCTTTTTGCCCGTTCCTGACATTTGTCGTAATTCTTGGGCTGACTTTGGCGTCTTTGGACGCGGCCGATGAAGCCGCGGCGGATACAGGGCCTGCGCGTTGGGCCGTGTTTGGAGCCCAGAGGAACACTCGGGTTAAACAATCGCCGGCGATCCACGACGAGGAGGCCGTCCAGCGATTTCGACTGCTGAACACTCGGTTGCCCGAAGACATTCAAATACGAACCCGTGTGGCTGCATCGATCGTTCACAATGACTATGCCGCCTCCGTCAGGATCCACTCGTCTGTGATCGGCATACAGTTGGGGTTACTTCTGGTGTTGCCAAACCAGACTGATCCAAGAACAGGTAAGCCCCTCGAGCTTATTCTGCCCGGTGAAAAACTAACAGCCGCCGATCAATGGCAGACTCTCCATGTGCAGGCCACAAAGAAAGTGATTGAGGCACAAACTCGACGCGTCCGCGCTGAGTTAAACAGCTCAGATATCCGCATGCAGCAGGCGATCATTACAGGTGTTGTGCTGTTTGCAGAGGCGACTCCGGGAGAGGTTTTTTTTGATCTCGGTGTCGTTTCCTCCGGCCCCACCATCGCACCAGACAAGTCACTTATCAAGCTTGTTGCGGAATCGTCTCCTGAATCGATATCTTCGGAGAACGAAAGTCGGTTTATTCCTGTCGACGTCGAGCTGGGGGGACTCATGCTCGACAATAAACCTGTCGTCATGAGGATGGCTCCGGATCATGCCGAGCACATTCAAACACTGAAGCAAATCGGTCTGAACTCAGTCTGGGTTCCGGACAGTAATGATCAGGATCGTGCGAGGAGCCTGTATGAGTCAGGAATTGCAGTCATCGCGACGCCTCCTCATCCCGAATTCGAACCTGGCGACTACACGCGTCTTCTGCAGTCACTCCCGCCTTTGGATCAACAGTATCCTCATGTGTCTGCGTGGCTGACAGGAACTCGAGTTTCACCCGAGGAGCAACCACATCTCCTGGCATGGTCCAGAGAAGTTCGTAGTGCTGACAGACGGTATCAGCGACTTCAGATGGCTGATGTGACCGGGGCTGAAGGAGCAGTCGCGCGCGAAATCGACCTTGTGGGGATTGGGCGACATGTTGTTGGCCGTGATATCTCCTTCGGCTCGCTTCGGAATCTGCTGATCCGTCGCCAACAGAATGCGGGCCAGATTTCCTGCCCGTGGACCTGGGTTCAAACTGAGCCATCAGCCTTGCAGCGAGCATGGCGAGAAGATCTTGGGCTGCGTCAGACTTTTCTGGAGCCTGAACAGATTCAGCAGGGAGTCTACACTGCGCTGTCTGCGGGCTATAAGGGCATCGGTTTCTGGAAAACGCATGCTCTGCAAATCGATAACAGTGCGGATCGTGAAACCGCTATTGCGATCGAACTTGCATGTATGGAAATCGAGTTGCTGGAGCGGTTTCTCGCTCGCGGCAGAATCGAAGGCTACCTCGCACTTCAGAAGGGTGAACAGAAATCAGCTTCACGAAATCGTGACACGCGATCGCGGCTGAATTCTGCTCTCGGGGGCCGAACCGCTGGAGCTGCTGTAGCGGGAGCCGAGGGACCGTCAACACATGATGCGGTTGTCATTAATGGCAGCGGGAATACTCTGATCCTCGCAACAGCATGGGATAATGTCTCGCAGTTTGTGCCAGGTTCTCTTTTTGAGCCGGAAGTCAATCTGATCGTTGCGGCTTCGGAAACTTCATCGGCCTGGCAAATCTCCACGACAGGGATCAGCGGGCTTCCTCGCGAAGTGACGGCCGGAGGATTGTCACTGAAGATCAGGAATTTTGATCAGAGTGCGGCGCTGGTGGTTTGTTCGAATCCTGCCGCATTGATTCCCGAGCTGGAAAAGCAAATTCACGCGATGGCCCCGCGGGCTGCCGCAAGAACGACGGAACTGGCTTCTCTGAAGTACCTGCGAGTTCTGGAAACTCTTGAGCAACTGCGTGACGAACATACCGTTACACCTCAGGTCGATGCTCTGATGTCACAGTCCAGGCAAATGCTGGATCGAGCTGAATTCGAACTGAAGAATCAGGACTTTAATGAGGCTGCGCAGCGTGCCCGTGATTCCATGAGATATGCACGACTGGCTCAGCAGGAGTGTTGGAATCTGGCCCTTGAGAATCTGACATCTCCAACGTCATCACCGCACACGATCTCATTCGCAACTCTTCCCGATCATTGGCGTCTGATCCATTACATAGAACAACAGCGGCACCGAATCACTGACAATCTTCTGCCGTCGGGGGATTTTGAAAACCTTCGCTCAGCGTCACAGGAAGGCTGGAGCCTGAGTATGGCACCAAAGTCTCCCTGCTCAGCAACGGCCGATGTGTTGCAGGATCCTCGCGCGGGAAAGATTCTTCGAATGATTGCGTGGTATGCAAACCCTGACTCGAACCGACTCACCAGAGATGATGCGATGCCGATCACGGTGACAACCCCGCCTGTCGCAGTCAATGAGGGGGACGTGATGATCATCAGCGGTCGAGTCAGAAAAGGGCGAACGGCATCGCCCGAGTCAAAGCGCCCCCTCGTCATCTTTGATTCTGAGCTTGGACCGGAGAACAGCGTTCGTACGGAACTGGAATCCGAATGGACGAGGTTCGAAATGATTCGCCCGATCGGTTCCTCAACATCGTTTTCCGTTACGATGGGTTTGATGGGACACAATGGAGTTGAAGAGGCGCATATTGATGATCTGACAATTCGTCGCATTCCAACGCTTCAATCATCTGAGCCGATGCGCCTTACGGGCGACGAGAAGTCTTTGCCTCTGAACATCCCGGAGTAGAACGTTCGAAATGACATGGATGTTGCTCAGCATATGCTCGGCCATATTTCTGGGATTCTATGAAATCGCCAAGAAGGCTTCGCTCAAAGAAAATGCGGTACCACCCGTGTTATTCTTTAACGTTCTGACGGCTGCTGCATTGTGGCTCCCTTTGATTTTGTTTTCGCAATTCTTCCCGTCTGGAGTCCCGGCTGGTTTCCTCCGCGTTGAACCGTTGACAGGAACCGGTCATGTACTGCTGTTCTTAAAGTCGCTTATCGCCGGTAGTTCATGGATCTTCGCATCCTTTGCGCTCAAGCACCTGCCGATGTCCATTGCCGCGCCGATTCGAGCAAGCAGCCCCTTCTGGACCATAATGATTGCAGTCCTGTTTCTGAGCGAACGGCCTGATGTGTGGCAATGGGTCGGCATCTCCATCATCCTGATTTCCTTCTATGTTTTCTCACTGGTTGGTCGCCGGGAGGGAATTCATTTCCACCGTAACCGGTGGGTTGGCTTCATGGTGATAGCAACGCTTCTCGGTGCATGCAGTGCACTGTATGACAAGTTTCTTCTGCAGAACTGTCAAATGCACGCAGCGACTGTTCAGGCCTGGTTCTCAGTGTACCTCGTTCTGGTGATGGCTCCGTTGGTAACTCACTGGTACCTGAAAGGACGAGTATCGACGCCGTTTCACTGGCGTTGGTCGATCCCGATGATCGCAATACTGCTCTTGATCTCGGACTTTCTTTACTTCACTGCGATTGGGATTCCCGGTGGACTTATTTCTGTTATCTCTCCGCTTCGACGGACATCGATCGTAATTGCCTTCATCGCCGGCATCAGAATCTATGGAGAAAAGAATCCGGTCCCCAAAGCCGTTTGTATCATGAGCATGCTGGTCGGCGTCTACGTCCTCAGTCTTTCAAGGGGTTAGGCGGAGCCGCAGTTGCACTCTGGTTGAATTCATTCCCAAACCATGACACGATGCCCATGACGGAGAAGCAGCCGTCCTGAACTTCAGAGATTCGGGACGGACTTCTCAGCATGGTCCGCAATTGCAACTCTCTACATCGTTTTTTTACGATGCAATACGTCACACTGATCTGGTGGAAGTGTCCCGGGCAAAAAAATGACAATGAACACGGTTTGTTCTTCGAAGAGTTTGCCAGACCAACCTTCTATCCAGCCGATTCACGGCGATTTGCGAAAACCCCCGCGTCGTACGTTTCTTCAGGGAGCAATGGTGCGATCAGCCTTCGCGGCCCTGATCTGCCTGACCAGTACATCGATCGTGGTGGCCTGCAATATTCCAGTGTTTCGATTTGCACTCGAACGATGGAAATCCGATGCCTGTGAACTCGTCGTTTTCTTCGAGCGACCGCTTTTACCTGCCGACGAAACGCTGATCAGCGAACTTGAGCAGGCCTCGACACTCAGCGGTGGCTTTGCGAATCTCAATGTGCTGCGTGTCGACGTCAGTCAGACCATGGATCGGGAACTTCAGGATCTCTGGATCGCGACGAAGCAAAAAACCGATTTGGTGCTTCCTGCGGCAGTCGTTCGTTCGCTGAAAGGCAAGGGGCAGGCGATCAATCATTGGCACGGTTCTCTGCAGGAACTCAGGGCAGCAAGCCTCTTAAGTTCTCCAGCCAGAAGTGAACTTCTGCAACGTCTGCAGGAAGGCGACTCCATAGTCTGGCTTATGATCCAATCCTCCGACGAAAAGCGGAATATCGCAATCAGAGACATCCTGACAGCCCGGTGCAAACAACTTCCCAAATCCATCCAGCTCCCGGAGGGGATTGGATTGCCAGGCTCGGAGTTGTATTCCGAAGTTCCACTTCTGCTTCAGTTCTCGGTGCTTGAAATCGCTCCGGAGGACCCTGCC
>JBIIIF010000441.1:0-3359 GCA_044235005.1 Planctomycetaceae bacterium
GGGAGCCCGATGGAAAGTCCGCCGTGTCAACCGAATGGCGGGGCTTTGCTCCATCATGTACAGCGATCTCTGGAAAACCTACTGGAATGCCGCATAAGCCATTCCACCGAAATCCGCGACTGCACCCACAACAGAAGGCTGCTGTGCGGCGACTTTGATGTTGAAGCCTGAACGTCTAAGATCCTCAGCCGATTCCTCGCCTGCGGCTGCGGACATTGCGTATGACTCTCATCAATTCCACACTGATCTTTGGGCTGGTATTGGCCACCGTGCCGGTCATCCTGCACATGGTGATGCGTGCCAGGCCCAAACGCATTGAATTTCCGGCGTTGCGACTGCTGAAGGCACGTCAACCGTCGAATGCTCGCAGAATGCAGTTGCGTCATCTGCTGCTGCTGATACTACGGTCGCTGGTCATTGCAATCCTTGTCATTGCGATCGCTCGCCCATCGTTGCCCGCTGCACGATACGGACTGCGCTGGTGGGAATGGATCGTTCTGACGACTGCGATCGCCGGAAGCTTCGCGGCCTACGTCCTGCTGGCGGGACGCAGAGCGAATCGTGACGCGACTTCGGTGGACCATCGAGAACGAAAGGGACGGCTAAGACTTTGGTGCCTTCTGGGTGGTCTCGCTGCCACCTTGATCGGAGTCGGCATTCCCTGGGGTCTGCGAGTTCGTGCGGAGTTATTAGCTCCTCGACCAGAGGCTTCTGAAAACATCCCTGTGGCGGCCGTTTTTCTGGTCGACACCAGCTATAGCATGAAGTATCGGCACGAGAATCGAACTCGTCTGGAACATTCTCGAGAGATCGTGAAGGACCACATAGGACGACTACCTGCTGGCAGTCGAGCAGCCATCTCCGGGGCAACTCCGAATGAAGACATTATCTTTCAGGCGGATCTGATCGGAGCAGGTTCGAGACTGGAAACACTGGAAACAACTGCGGTCCCCGAATCCCTGAATCGCCGAATCAAGGCGGCGATTCAGACTCAGGTCGACGACCGAAAGCGCGTGCAGGAGGATGCAGGCCTCGGAGGTTCCGCAGATCTGTTTGCTCGCGAGATCTATGTGCTTACGGATTTGTCGCGGACAGCCTGGCAGGATCCGGACGAGAGCGGTCTGTCAGATTTTCTGAAGCAGCACGACTGGCTGCAAATCTATATTGTGGATGTGTCAGTTGCTGATCCTGTGAACGCAGCCATTTCAAATTTGAGGCTCTCCAGCGACACCGCGATATCAGGACGTGATTTGCTGCTGACGATGAGCATCTCCACAATCGGAATCCCTCCCGGAAAGAAGACGATTGAGACATTGCTGATTGATTCCGGCGGAGCAGAAACCCGCTTTGGCGCTCCGCAGATTGTAGATCTGGGCAATGGCTCAGCAGAGGTCCAGTCGGCTGTAAGAATCAGTGGCAATCAGACCTATGTGCAGGGCGTAGTGAGATTAAACTCCGAAGATCCATTGCCGGACGACAACCTCAGGTATTTTTCGTGTGCTGTTCGTCCACGTCCCAAAATGTTACTCATCTCTGATCGGCTGGAAGAGAGTCAGTTTATCCGGAACGCTCTTCTGCCCGAAGAACTGGAACGACTGGGAACTCCGGAATGCGAAATCACTACCGTTGTGACGGCGCAGGTGGGTCAACAAAATCTGGCTCAGTATGATGCCGTGTTTCTCGTGAACTGTGCAAGGCCGGATGAATCTTTGTGGGGCGGACTCAAGAGCTTTGCTGAATCCGGTGGAGGAGTCTTCGTCGTGGCAGGTTCAAACCGCATTCAGGCAGCCGCCTGGTCGGTAATCGCTGCAGAAGATCTGCTCCCCGCAACCCCCATTCGCAGTGTTCCTTTCCGCAGCCAGCCGGGAAGTCTTCGTCCGACAAAAAACCTGCATCCGTTACTTCAGCCATTTGCCGAACTTGAAGGCTTGAGAACTGAACTGTCTATCGTGGCCTTTGATCGACGCTGGGCCGTTGAGCAGTCTGACGATGCGACGGTGCTGCTGAATTATGACAACCAGGACACTCAACCAGCTCTACTGGAACGCCGAATCGGATCTGGACGATGCCTCCTGTTTACCTCGGCGATGGACAATCTGAACGATGGAGGAAGACTGTGGAACAATCTGACCTCGAACATCTCCTTCGTTGTGCTCAACGACAGAATTCTGCAACACCTCGCCGGAGTCAACGACCAGCGTCGCAACTTCATGGCAGGAACGGCCATTGACCTGCCGGTCCCAGTGAGCCAAAGATTCGAACAGTATCTGCTGCGACGTCCCGGTCTGCGGCAAACTCGCGGTGCTCTGCCGCCTGAAGAAACATCTTTGCTGCTGACGGATGCAGTGGACCCCGGTCACTATCGCGTCAAGCCATTTGAATCCCCCAGCACCTTCGACGCGGCCTTTTCGGTCAACTTTCGCGATCAGGAATCAGACCTGATTCGAATCCCTGATGAGACACTGCAGCAGATGTTTGGCACTGATCGAGTGATGATTGTGCATGACGTCAATGAATTGCAGCGAGCAGTCCGTGTCGCACGACTGGGAGTGGAAGTGTTTCCCGTTCTTGCAGGCCTGCTCATTCTGCTTTTTTGCGCAGAACATCTGATGGCAAATTTTTTCTACGATGAGCCATTAAACACTGCACAGGAATCGAAAGCATAGCCATATTCCTGCGAGCGTATGTCGCGGCATTCGATTTGGCGACCACCCTCAGACATCGTTTGTTGCCTTTGGCCCGGTCGTTATCTGCCTGCCGCGTTCCCAAACCCCATTATTTCCCGTCCGCCTTCGCCTTTTTCAGCCGACGGCGAATCAGACCTGCTCCGCCAACTCCTCCGGCGATGCCAAGCAGAATAATGCTGCCCGGTTCCGGGACGACCGGAGAATCACCGTTGCCGGGCGGTGTATGGTGACCGCCGCCGCACTGTGAGGGATCGTCACCTGTCGGCACATCAGGCGTTACATCAGGAATAGAAGGATCTAGCAATGGTATATCAGTCAAATCATCGCACGGACCATCAGTCGGTGGATCAACAGGGTCTTCGCCAGGACTATCGGTCGGTGGATTAACAGGGTCTTCACCGGGACCATCGGTCGGTGGATCAACAGGATCTTCGCCGGGACCATCAGTTGGCGGATCAACGGGATCTTCGCGAGGACCATCAGTTGGTGGATCAACGGGATCTTCGCCGGGGCCATCAGTTGGTGGATCAACGGGATCTTCGCCAGGACCATCGGTCGGTGGATCAACGGGATCTTCGCCAGGACCATCGGTCGGTGGGTCAACGGGATCTTCGCCAGGACCATCGGTCGTTGGATCAACGGGATCTTCGCCGGGGCCATCGGTCGGCGGAT
>JBIIIF010000037.1:0-38106 GCA_044235005.1 Planctomycetaceae bacterium
GCCATGGCGTGGGATGCCTTCGGCCCGGAATCCTGACCCCGAAAAGTTAGCACCGCTCTCATCGCCTTCTTTCCGCTCCAGGACTTGTGTGGTACGATGAGGGCTTCAGCCTGGGGAATACGTTTGAAAATGAACGTAAAGCCGTGAAACGGCGAAAGCAATGTGTAGATATCTTTAAAAAACATCGATGTCGCCGTTTCACGGCTGATAGATCGTGTTTTCGCTGCCTACCGAAAGCTGAAGCCTGCGGCTATATGCTGCCGCAGCGACGCTGCGAAACACAGCGCGAAACAACGGACCAAAACTTGCGCAATCCTCTTTCCAACGGTTTAAGGCCCGTGGAGAGGCAGCACGAATCGTCTCCGGACTTTAGTCCTTCGAGCCGCTGGACGACTTAGCGGAATCCCCGCTTGATGACTTACCTGAATCAGACGAACCGGACGAACCTTCGCTGGCCTTCTTGGCAGCGTCCGCACCCTTCTTGTAGGACTCGCTGCGGTAATCGGTCTGATAGAACCCTGTGCCCTTAAACAGAATCCCGCCGCCAGCGCTGATAATGCGTTCGGCTTTAGCCTTCTTGCACTTCGGACACTTCTTTGTCGGCTCGGCCTTGATCGACTGGAATTCTTCCCATTTATTGTCGCAGGCGTGGCAGCGGTATTCGTAGGTCGGCATAACGTTGAGTCTCGTGACAATGCAATGCGTGCAGTGAAAATATTGCGAGCAAAGAAGACAGGCGCGGATCAACCACAGAGCAAAAACACAGGTCAGGCTTCGGGTGGTGCGGAAGAAACAATGACTCGAGCCGGCCGAACAACTCGATCGTGCAAGCGGTAACCCATTTCGACCACCTGCAGCACGGTCATTGGTTCATGTTCCTTTGACGGGATCTGTGTCAGTGCCTCGTGCAGATTCGGGTCAAACGGTTTTCCCAGAGCATCGATCGGCTCTGCAGAATGTGTCTTGAGAATGTCGCGGAACTGATTCGCGACCATTCGAATTCCATTCAACAGATTCTGGAGATCGCCAGTTTGCTCCGCAGACTGAATCGCACGATTTAACCCATCCATTCCCGGCAGGATATCTCGCACCAGACGCAGCGATTCAAACTTTCGAGCATCTTCCTGTTCACGGTAAGTTCGACGTCGAAAGTTCTCCATCTCGGCCTGTGTTCGCAACAGGCGATTCTGGAGATCCTCAATTTTTGCCTGCAGGTCCGACGAATTCACCAATGGTGAAGAAGTGTCTTCTGCCATCGCTTCCGCGAAAGCCTCAACGCCGGAATTCTCTGGTGCGCCCGCGTTGTTGGCCGGTTCTGGCTGACTCATAGCAAACCTCTGTAAGATATTTGTTGAAGGGCACGGCCCTTGCGACTTGTTAATTCAAGGCGTAGTGCCGACTTCAGTCGGCATTATTGATCAAATTCCCAGACGGATGCCGGCTGAAGCCAGCACTACAACTGAGCGGCCGCTAATTTTCTTCTTGTGAATTCTGACCTGAAAAGAATGTCTTGACCTGCTCGAAGAATGACTTCCGCTGCGGCATCACGTTCTTGTGGTCCAGTTCTGCCAGCTTGCGCAGAAGTTCTTCCTGCTCCGAAGACAGTTTGCGAGGAATCTCGACCTGCACTTCGACCAGCAGATCGCCCACACGTCCATTTGCTCCGCGAGGATCGGGCATACCCATGCCTCGCAGGCGATTGATTTCACCCGGCTGAGTGCCCGGTTTGATCTTCATTGTTTCCGGCCCCTTCAGAGTCGGAATTTCGATTTCAGCTCCCAACGATGCCTGGGCAATCGTGACCGGAAGGCGATATGTCAGATCCTGACCATCACGCTGAAACAACGGGTGTTTCTTGACTTCAATATCAACATAAAGATCGCCACGTGGGCCGCCATTTATGCCCGCTTCACCTTCGCCACGAAGACAAAGCTGCATGCCGGAATCGACCCCGGCCGGGATGTTGACCTCACGCACAACCTCTTTCATGATTCGGCCTTGTCCATTGCAGGACACGCAGGAATCTTTCACAACCGTGCCACGACCACGACAGGCCGGGCAACTGGTTTGAAAACGAAAGAAGCCCTGTGATTGAATCACCTGGCCATGACCACCACATGTGGAGCACTTGGTCGGAGACGACCCCGGTTTGCACCCCGACCCCTGGCAGGTCTCACAGCCTTCATGACGAGAAATTGGGAGTTCTCGTTTGCAGCCGTTATACGCTTCAGGCAAATCAATTCGCACCGTCGCCTGAAGTGATTCGCCGCGAGAAGCTCCCGATCGAGCACCGCCTCCGCGGCGACCGCCACCACCACTTCCGCCGAACTGAAACCCAAAACCTTCGAACAGATCTCCGAACGCGCTGAAGATGTCATTGACATCGTTAAAGCCACCGCCCCCACCACCGCCTTTGACGCCAGCATGGCCATGGCGATCATAACGAGCTCGCTTGTCAGCATCGTTCAGAACCTCGAACGCCTCCGATGCCTCTTTGAACTTACCAACAGCCTCTTCATCATCCGGGTTACGGTCCGGATGATACTTGAGAGCCAGCTTCTTGTAGGCCTTCTTCAGTTCTTCCGGCGACGCATTCCGCGCCACTCCGAGAACTTCATAATAATCACGCTGCGCCGCCATCATGATGAGCCGAAGAAGATTTTTGCAGAGAGGGCACCAGGCCCCGACGGTAGTAATGTTTAAATGAAGACGGGACACCATTGCTGGTGCCCCGGTCTGATTTTTCGTTTCACAGCAGGCCGCAGGTGACTCAAGGAGACCCTGACAAGACCGAGACGGAATCAGTCACCTGCGAGCTCCCGTAAAGAAATCCCGCAATCAAGTCGACACTGCCGGAGCCGCCCCGAAATCCTCGGGGCAACTCCCGGCCTGTGACTATCGGATCACGCCTTCTGATGCCGGCTTCTTTCCGCCTTCAGCATCCTCTGACTTGGTGACCAGCACCTGTGTCGTGAGCATCAAACCAGCGATTGACGCTGCGTTTGACAGAGCGTTGCGAACGACCTTGGTTGGATCAAGAATCCCGGCCGCCAGCATATCAACATAAGCATCCTTAGCGGCATCGTAGCCCATAGGACCCTTCAACTGACGAACTTCATCAACGATAACAGCGCCATCCTTGCCACAGTTCGTCGCGATCATGCGGGCTGGAGCTTCGAGGGCTCGTGCCACGATGCCCACTCCGATTGCTTCGTCGCCGCTGACTTTCACCTTATTGACATCGTCGATCGCTCGGAGCAATGCGACACCGCCGCCAGGAAGAATACCTTCCTCAACAGCCGCGCGAGTTGCATGCAGAGCGTCTTCCATGCGAGCCTTGGTCTGCTTCATTTCTGCTTCGGTCGATGCACCGACAGAAATCACAGCCACACCACCGGTCAGCTTGGCCAGACGCTCCTGGAACTTTTCACGATCGTAGTCGCTGTCGGTCTTTTCGATGTGATCGCGGATCTGCTGAACGCGAGTCTTGATCACAGAGGCCTTGCCTGCACCTTCAATGATGGTGCAGTTGTCCTTGGTCACTTCAACGCGACGAGCACTTCCGAGATGTGACAGTTCAACAGATTCCAGCTTGATTCCGAGATCTTCGGAGATCATCGTTCCGCCGGTCAGAACAGCCATGTCGCCCAGCATCGCCTTGCGACGATCGCCGAAGCCTGGAGCCTTTACGGCACAGATCTTCAGAATGCCGCGGAGCTTGTTGACAACCAGAGCTGTCAAGGCTTCGCCATCAACATCTTCTGCCACAACCAAAAGCTGTTTGCCTGAACGAGCGACTTTTTCGAGCAATGGAACAAAGTCGCGAAGGCTGGAAACCTTCTTTTCAAACAGCAAAATCAGGCAGTCTTCCAGAACACACTTCATGTCTTCAGCCTGAGTCACGAAGTAAGGGCTGATGTATCCCTTATCGAACTGCATGCCTTCAGAAAACTCGAGAGTTGTGCTGTTTCCCTTGCCTTCTTCAACGGTAATCACACCGTCACGGCCAACTCGCTCCATCGCGTTGGCAATCATTTCGCCAATCGCTTTGTCGTTATTGGCAGAAATCGCACCGACCTGAGCAATCTGCTGCTTGGATTCGACCGGGCGAGCCAGCTTTTCGATGCTCTTCAGAGCCGCCTCGACAGCAATCTCGATACCCTTGCGGACAACAGTCGGGTTTGCTCCGAGAGAAATACTGCGAAGACCTTCGCTGTAGATCGCTCGAGCCAGAACAGTTGCGGTCGTGGTCCCGTCACCGGCTGTGTCGCTGGTCTTGCTGGCGACTTCATTCACCAGCTTGGCACCCATGTGCTCATAAGGATCTTCCAGCTCGACTTCCTTGCTCACGGTCACACCGTCTTTGGTAACGACCGGATTGCCGAAACTCTTGTCGATGATCACATTGCGACCGGTAGGTCCCATTGTCACCGCAACAGCTTTGGCCAGTGTTTCCACGCCGCGCAGCAGCTTGATGCGGGCTCGATCGTCAAATAAAAGTTGCTTTGCCACTTCGAAGGCTCCTCCAGCGATCAGACGCTGCGATAATTAAAAATGTGTTCAAAACAGGCGTGCGAACCAAATCGGGGCTCGCTACTGCAGCCCGACCTGAAACAGGCCGGGCGTTTAACAGCGTGCAATTAATGACTAGACCAGTTTCGCCAGGATATCGCTCTCTCGCAGAATCTTGACTTCTTCTCCGTCGATCTCGATCTCTGTCCCGCCGTACTTGCCGAAGAGAACCTGATCGCCGACCTTAACGCTGATCGGAGATCGCTCACCGCTCTCCAGAAGTCGGCCTGGACCCACAGCCAGAACAGTCCCACGCTGCTGCTTTTCCTTGGCCGCGTCTGGCAGCACGATCCCGCCAGCGGTCGTTTCTTCAGCTTCGTTTGGGCGAACTACAACGCGATCATCAAGTGGATTGATTTTCATATGCGACAACTCCGTGAAGGTCTGAGCCCGGCTCAGAGTGTTATTGAATTAAGTTTGATCAAAGAAATTCTGAATCTGCACGATATGAAGAAAAAGAGTCGAACCAGAGCCCTCGGCCGTTGCGACCGAGGGCATGTTCGAAACTCAATTGGGACTACATCATCCCAGGCATGCCCATTCCGCCCATGCCCGGCATTCCGCCGCCCATGCCACCCATTCCGCCCATGCCACCGTCGTGGTGATGGTCGTCGTGATGGCCGTCTTCGGCCTTCTTAGGCTCGTTGACGACGATGCAGTCGGTGGTCATCAGCAGTGACGCGACACTGAATGCATTCTGCAGAGAAGTCCGCACAACCTTCGTTGGATCGATCACGCCGAACTGCAGCATGTCACCGTACTTGTCGTTCAGAGCGTCATAGCCGTAGCTGACCTTCTTCTCTTTCTTCACGCGATTGGCGACAACCGCACCATCGAGCCCTGCGTTTTCAGCGATCGTTCGCAGTGGCATTTCCAGAATGCTGCGAATCAGCTCAACACCGAAGTCTTCGTCACCCTTTGTGTTCAGCTCATCAAGAGCAGAAGCACAACGCAGCAAAGCCACGCCGCCACCCGGGACAATTCCCTCTTCAATCGCTGCACGAGTGGCCGCGAGTGCGTCAACGAACAGATCCTTGCGTTCTTTCATTTCGGTCTCAGTGGCCGCTCCGACATTGATCTGAGCTACACCACCCGCGAGCTTTGCCAAACGCTCCTGCAGTTTCTCGCGATCGTACTCGCTGTCAGTCGTCTCGATCTCACGACGAATCTGTTCAGCACGACCGGCGATGTCGCCCTTCTTGCCGCCACCTTCGACGATAACTGTTTTGTTTGCGTCGATGTGAACCTTCTTCGCTTTACCCAGATCAGACAGCTGAATGTTTTCCAGCTTGATCCCCAGGTCTTTGAAGAAGGCCTTACCGCCAGTCAGGATCGCCAGGTCTTCCATCATCGCCTTGCGACGATCGCCGTAACCCGGAGCCTTCACGGCAGCTACCTTCACGATGCCGCGCATCTTGTTGACAACCAATGTTGCCAGGGCTTCGCCTTCGATGTCTTCAGCAATAATCAGCAAAGGCACATTGCCTTTGGAAATTGCTTCCAACAGTGGAACCAGCTGCTTCGCACTGCTGATCTTTTCTTCATGCAGCAGGATGCGGCAGTTCTCCATCACAACTTCCTGCTCATCTTCATCAGTGATGAAGTGTGGAGACAGATAGCCGCGATCAAACTGCATCCCTTCAACCAGGTCGACTTCTGTCGTGACATGTCGGCCTTCTTCGATGGTGATCACACCATCCTTGCCGACCTTCATCAGAGCGTCTGCCAGGAACTCACCGATCTCCGGATTGTTGTTACCAGCAATCGTCGCAACCTTAGCGATGGACTCACGGTCAGTCGCTTTGACCGGCTTGGCCATTTTCTGCAGAGCTTCGATAACAGCCGCAACGGCCTTCTGAGCACCACGGCTC
This sequence comes from Planctomycetaceae bacterium, assembly GCA_044235005.1. Lineage (GTDB taxonomy): Bacteria > Planctomycetota > Planctomycetia > Planctomycetales > Planctomycetaceae > SXXK01. The sequence goes on from JBIIIF010000037.1 coordinate 6,444, forward strand.
AAAGCCATCGCGTCAGCACCTGCCGCAAGATACTTCAGAGAAGCGCGATAGATCGCTTCTGAAAGTACAGTTGCTGTTGTCGTTCCGTCACCAGCCACATCATTGGTCTTGGAAGCTGCTTCCTTCACCAATTGAACTGCGACGTTCTCGTACGGATCTTCCAGTTCGATGTCTTCGGCGACGGTCACACCGTCCTTCGTCACCTTCGGTGCGCCCCAACCCTTGTCAAGGACCGCATTCCGTCCACGAGGACCCAAGGTGCTGGAAACTGCCTTCGACAGCTTCGAAACGCCGGAAAGCAGGCTTTTACGAGCCTCTTCGTCGAACGTTAGTAACTTAGCCACGGCTTCTCCTCAAATTTGTCAACGCAATCACGAATCAAAGCTCTTCAGTCAAAACTCACTTCGGCACGGGCAAAATGGCACCGGTGCCGAGAGTGGCAGAGAATTCAGAATGGGTCGCGAAGTTTGCAAACCCTGTGCCGCCGGGAAAACTGTGGTCGCAAGGTTTTATGGGGAAGCGACTTATGGAATCAGAGTTCATTCCGAATGGAGTGGCAGCGATCTTTTGCCGTCGTTTTGGCAGACCTTTATTTCAGGTCTGGTCGTGGTCGGCTCGCCATGATCTCAGTCCGTCGGTTCGCGTGCGAATTCCTCCGGTGGCACACTTTCGCTGTGTCAGTTTTGACCACATGGAAACAAAACTGCCACAGTATGCATGTGCGGAGAAGCGATTATCGCAGGCTTCGACGCGAGGGAACTCGGAAAGTGAATTCTGTGAATTTCGAAAAAATGTCGAGAAATTCAAAGAAAAAACACGTATGAAGTGTCTCATCGGAGACGTGAAGACAGCACTTTTGCCGATTTTGCCGGTTTTTGCATGAGATTTGCTGGGATGTTGCGAACTACGGCAACGAGATCGATGTCCACTTTCAGATTCCACCGGACGCAAGGAAGAACGGTTCAACTCGCTTTCGGAGATTCTTTTCTGCACTCGCAAGGGAGCCCGCAAGATGCTTGTTCTCAGTCGCAAAGTTGGTGAGTCAATTGAAATAGCCGGTGGCATTCGTGTCACGGTTTCAGAGGTCAAAGGCGGTCGAGTCCGACTGTCCATTCAGGCACCGCCGGAGGTGCGAGTGCTCCGCAAGGAGCTTGCTGACTCCGGGGAGTCTGCTCGTTCGCAACCCACAACTCCTGGCTCCAATTAGTAAGAAATTCTGATAGCATCGAAAGCTCTGAACGCCAATGAAGGTTCTCGTCGGGGATCTTTGTTGACGTTCCGGGCTTTTTTTGTTTCTAGAATGCGTCCCAATGATCATTCGGAATGTTATCGAGTTTGCCGCAATCATTGCCGTCTGGTGCGGTTTCACATACTTCATTGACCATCAGCAAACACTTGCCACTGCTGTGCCCTTGCTGATCGTTCTCAGCCTCGCAAAGACCACTTTTTTTGGGGTCGAGAACATCCGGCAGTTGTTCGAGGCCACACGATCGAATCAGCCCTATCACCGCTTTATGCTGTTGATGCTGATCAATATGTCTCAGATCATTTTGTCGTTTGGACTCGACTTTCACTGCCTGCACCGTATCAACCCTGTCAGTTTCAGCGTCGAGCTGTCCGACATGACTCCCTTCGAGAACGTCTTTGAGTTCACTTATTACAGCACACTGAACTTTACGTTCTTTGGCTATGGCGATGTGACGCCCCAAACAATCCCCGCCAAGTTTATGACGATGACGGAAATCCTGCTGGCCTTCATAACGGTGATCTTTCTGCTGTCAGATTTTATCAGCCTCAAGGAGTCACTGGGCAAGCCGGCCGGTGAAAAATCGCAGGATGACCGCGCGAACGGTCGCTGAATCTGGTCACCAAGGCGTGCTGGTTGTTGAGTGGCGGTGCGACTAATTCTTCGCGCATGCAGTGGAAAACCTGCAGTCCGTTTCTATAACGAAGGCCGAATGCTTTTCAACTCATCCTTTCGAGCAGACAGGATCGCTCTCAGCAGCGAAGAGACAAGAATGTCCGGTCTGAGCACATTGAGAGTCAACTGGTTTGGCTGCATTCACGGAGCCTGAATTGTTCCCCACAAAAGATTGTTGGAATTCAGGGGGTGATGACAGGCCACGGCACAGACTCACCTATCACAGACCTTATTTCGAATCGAAATCCTTAACGCAGAAACACGAAGACTCATGACAGACTGGCTCGAACCACCCGCAAAAGCTCCCGCTTTTTCCCTGAAGTCCACTGACGGTTCCACCATCAAATTGGCTGACCTGAAGGGTAAGCCGGTTGTGCTGTACTTTTACCCCAAAGACGACACGCCTGGGTGTACCAAAGAAGCGTGTGCGTTTCGTGATCGCCAGGCAGAATTGGCAGAGCTTGGAGCTGTCGTGCTTGGCGTAAGTCCGGATGATGTCGCCAGCCACAAAAAGTTTTCTGACAAGTTCAATCTGAACTTTCCTCTTCTCGCCGACGCCGACCACAAACTGGCAGAGAAATTCGGCGCGTGGCGAGAAAAAAACATGTACGGAAAAGTATCCATGGGTGTTCAGCGATCAACTTTTCTGATCGATGCGGATGGGAAGATCGCCAAAGTCTGGAAGAAGGTTTCTGTCGATGGCCACGACGAACAGGTCATCGAAGCTCTGAAGGAATTGGCTTCGTAACTGACTGTAAGCTTTAAAAGAAGGGGCCGCCTGATTGCGTTTCGCATCGGCGGTCCTTTTCGTTTCAGCGTCGTGTCGGTCTCTGAATTTCAGCCGATCGATCTGTCAGACTTCGTCGATGTGGACACCCGGAGGCATTGGGGGCAGGTCGACAATTTCCGCCTCCCGAGTTACTGTGTCATAAATTGCGACTGTCGGCTTGCGAAACATCCATCCGCCCACTTCTCCCGGGTTCACAAACATACGACCGTTACGATCCTTCACGCAACTCGGTCGATGCGTATGGGCAAAAATCACAACGTCAGCATCACCCAGACAGTCACGCATTGCATCCAGATGATGAGCCATCAGGAAGCGAACTCCATCACGTGACTTCCAGCACATCGGAGCATAGCCCAAAGTCCCGACGATTTTCATACCGCCAGCGATTCCGGTCTGATTGCCATCATTGTCCCCGTAGCAGGCAATCACCGGACAGGTCAGCTTCCGCATACAGGGCACGACAAGGGGAGATACAAAATCTCCGGCCAGCAGGACAGCCTTGCACTCGAGCGCATTAAACAGTCTGATCGCGTGACGCAAATTATCCACGTTGTCGTGAATGTCGGCCAGAATTCCAATCTTCATGATGGTCTACTACTTCTCGCCCGGCGCGTTGCCCGCTGGTGGCTCTGGGGGTACAGGATTTTCAGTTGCAGCGGCAGCCGGAGTCGTTTCCGCTGGTCCGGGAGTTTCCTCCGCAGGCGTTTCAGACTTCAATTCGGACGGAGTGGCAGGCTCGGCCTTAGGCTGTTCGGCCGCTGGCTCTGCGGCTGCTGGCTCACTCGGTTTTTCGGACGAAGCGGGATTCTCTGTCGCAGGTGCTTCTGCAGGAGCGGCGGCGGCGCTCAATCGCATTGTCATCCATTGAGCACGAGCACGGTCAGGACTCTTGTCGACATCCGCTTCTTTAAGAGCAACCGCCGCACTTTTAAGATCACCCAGAATGATCAACGCCTCGGCTTCATTGATCAGCGACGCATAGAACGACTTCTCATCCGGATATTGTCGACGGTAACTTCTTAACGTCGCGACCGCTGCACCCATGTCATTTCGAGAAACCTGGCTCATGGACGTCCAGTACAGCGTATCACCGACAGCGCTCCGCTGGACATCAAGGATCGTTTTGGGGAGTACAAAAGGAACAACGGCTGCCTTTTTGTCGTCAATCGGGACCTCCAGTTCAATTTTTTCCTGCATACAAGCGATGCGAATTCCCTGCAGGTCCTGAATCATCTCGATCTCAAAACTGCCCATAATCTGCTGAACGCGAGTTGTCAGCAGGCGACGTGACGGCTTTCCGAACAAGTCATCACTACGCTCCAGAAGTTTTTCGAGGGCCAGCATTTTGGCCTCCATTTTTTTCTCCAGCGTTAGTTCAGCCTCGCTCACATTGGGATCAGCCAGAAGATTGCCAATATTCAGCGATTCTCGTTCGAACGGACTGTCGAGCGGACGCATCAGCAGCGTATACGCCTGCTTTTGCTCTTCACTCAGTGCGGCCGCCGCTGCAATTCGTTGTTCCGGAACGCTCCAGACCTTCAGGGCTTCAGGCTTCCAGATGGAACCAACTACAGAGCACAGGCGTTCTTTAAGCGGGCGAATTTCACTGGTTCCACCAACCAGTTCTTCGTACAGAATGGCAGAGTCCGACGCTTCCAGTCGCTCCTGAAGAATCAACATTCTTGGTGAAAATGATGACGGATGACAGACAACGAACGCCGAGCCGTTCTTCCATCGATCCAGATTCGAAATGGTGTCCAGTCCGGCGGGGTCAGTCACAATAACGCTGGCATCTCCCGGCTTCGGAACTGCCGTCGCACGCAGCGGATCAAACAGCAGCAGTCGATCTTCGACTACGACTCCGATCAGCAGATCAGAAGCCAATGCAATATCAGGAGACGCGGGATCTCCGGGCGTCGCGGCTTGCAGCACAATCGAATCCAGCGATCGCTGACGAAGGGCCTCAGCGAAAGCCCAGACTCGATCATCAACGCTGCCGATGCCAGTCAGCATGGCCTCGTAAAGACCGACAGGAATTCGCGTCGAGTCAGCTTGCAGCAACGATATGTTTCGCATCAGGTGACGGAACAGTGCCACAATGCGTTCCTGCTCAGTGGCCTGCCCGGAGGTGCTCATTGAATCCGCCTGTTTCCAGATTGATTCCGTCAGTTCTTTCATCAGCAGGCAGTCGCGAATGTAGACAATGTCGTTCTCGGTGTATCGCACCGCAGTCGCGGTTCTCAAAGCGGCGGGCGACAACGCAGCAGAGTTTTGTTCGCTGATTTTGATCTTTTCGACGTCGCTCTCCGCGCTGCTGGCCAGCCACGAATTCAAAGAATTCACGACCATCTCGCGACGAGTCTGAGTCGCCATGGTTTCCGGATGAATTCTCTGAATGGCAGAACTGAGCTTGCGACGCGACTCTTCTGCTGAATTCACCTGCTGCTGTGCGGGATCTTCGACTTTCACCGGTGCAGGAGCGTCACCACACCCCGACAAGCCAAGCACCAGCAATAATGTGCTGAGCAGTTCGGGAGCAAGGCGGAATCGGCGAGCAGAACGGCAGGATTCCGCCAGCAGGGGATGACTCAGAAACAAGGATCACCTCGAAATATTCAGGACAACAACAGAACCGTCACAATAGCAGGAATACCACACAATTCATTTATAGATTGCAGCCGCATCAGTTCTCAAAGGCCAGAACCGTTTCACGAAGGATTGTTAACTGTCTTAACATGGCTTCCAGACGATCCAGCACAACCATGTTCGGGCCATCACTGAGTCCCTTGTCAGGATCGGGATGCGTTTCCATAAACACCGCATCACATCCGACAGCCACCGCAGCACGAGAAAGCACGGAAACCATCTCACGCTGACCACCCGTAGTGGATCCTCCGGGTAACTGCACGCTGTGAGTTGCATCGTAAACCACGGGGACTCCGAAGGATTTCATGATGGGCACGCAGCGAAAATCATTGACAAGTCGACCGTAGCCAAAAGTCGACCCGCGTTCAGACAACATCACACTGTTAAGACCACGTGCTCGACACTTTTTTACGGCGTGAATCGTGTCTTCGGGGGCAACAAACTGAGGTTTCTTGACGTTCACGCAGATATTTCTGGCCACAGCGGCATCTGCCGCAGCAACAATCAGGTCTGTTTGACGAGCCAGAAAGGCGGGAATCTGCAGAATCGAGCAAACTTCTGCACACGGAGCCGCCTGAGCCGCCTCATGGATGTCCGTGGTCGTCGGCAGTCCTGTTTTCCGGCGAACCAACTCCAGCATTCGGAGTCCTTCTTCCAGACCGGGCCCGCGGTAGCTGTCAACGCTGGTGCGATTGGCTTTGTCAAAACTGGATTTGAAGACGATCTGAAGATTCAGGCGATCCCGCATTTCGGCCAGTCTTCCGGCAACCTGCAGGACCAGATCTTCTGACTCCATCACGCAGGGACCCAGAATAAACAGTAACGGCTGGCCGTCACCTACTTTGTAGTTTTCAATGGAAACAAGATTCTTCGTCACAAAATCGCCTTCCACGGTGGCTGCTCAGGTGACGCGGGCGGAAAAAGCCGTTTTGCGTCAGAATTAAGCAGTGTACCGAGTCCACGAAATCCGCATAATCGATCTGTTATCTCTTTTTCATTTGGGACTAGAAGCGACCAAACCGTCGAACCGACTTGCGAAATGGCACTTCATAGCTAAACTCCCCCTCCCACAGTCTTTTCGAAACAGACTGCGGACACGGTTCGGCTTCCAGCCCTCCGTTAGCACTCATTGAATTCAAGCACTCGTAGCTCAATTGGATAGAGCATCGGTCTACGGAACCGAAGGTTAATGGTTCGAACCCATTCGAGTGCATTTTTTTCGCCATGATGGCGGCGACAGTTACATTCGTTCTCTTGACGAACGGGGGTGGGTCGTGGCTGACAGTGTTTCAACGGCTTGCCCGCACTGCGATGCAAAGCTCAAGGTAAAGCCCGAAAAGATGGGCGGCATCGCTCATTGCCCAAGTTGCCAACGCCTGATTTGCCTGGCACCTGAAATTTCGCTTCTTGCAAATCCTTCGGAGCGACCATCCGGGAACTCCGATCTGCTTGCCACAGAGCAGCAAAAGGCTTTGGCTCGTTCGCTCGGTTGTCAGTTTCATGATTCGATTACTCGGTGCGAAATCAGTGAATTGATCGAAATCGCCGAAGAGAATCAGCGGGCCGCACAATGGTCTGCGATTCAGCCAAAGCAGCATCGCGATGAATCTCCCGTCACTCCGACGCCCGAGACTGTTTCCGGCATAGAGTCTGCGGACGATCCGAGAATTTCTCAGGCAACGCCACGGCAGATTGTTGATGGCCTTGACGACCGCGGTAAGTGTGCGGTGCTGATCACGGTTCCAATCGACCGAATTAAGTCCTTCAACGATATGGATGGACTTCCGTTTGCCATCGCTTCCAGCGAAGCGATGTCCAGCGAAGATACCGCTCATTTTCTGATGAGCGTTGCCGTCCACCTCTACAAGCATCTGGGGCTGCAGCCGACCGCGAATTGAATCGAGCCTTCCAGGTGCTTTCCACCAGCGTTGCTCCGACAGGTTGTCGGTCTATTGGACCAGAACTCCGCCGCTCCGGTGCCTGCTTTATCCGCACGACGCGCTGCAGAATTTCCGCACGAATCAAACGACGCGCAATTGCCCAAATGCGAAGCGACCGACAGATCGCATCGCACGATGTTTCACACGGCGTCTCCTGTTCAAAGCTGGCCTCGTTGCATACTGTAACCAAAAGTCAATCCGCGCGGCCGGAGGCCGTCGGCTTTTGTTCTCCCACTATTTGCAGAATGAGATCACGCCTTATGACGATCGGCTCACTCTTCCCACCTCGCGCTTCGATGCTTCTGAAGCTGGCGACTTTGCTCTCCGTCGCGACACTGTTTGTTACTCCTGCAACTGCTCAGGATCATCCGGACCGCATCGCGCAGCCGGGGGTTCCACAAGGAAAGGTGACCTCGGGGCAGTTTACTGAGAGCCAGATTTTCCCCGGGACTCGCCGAGATTACAGCGTCTATGTTCCGGCTCAATATCATGAAGATCAGCCGGCGAATCTGATGGTGTTCATGGACGGAGCGGGCTATTCCAAACTGGATGGTGCGTTTCGAGTTCCCGTCGTGTTTGACAATCTGATTCATCAAAAGGCGATGCCCGTGACCATCGCCGTGTTCGTCAACCCCGGCACGATTGCCGCCACCAAACCCGGTGCGGCGGATCGCAGCAATCGCTCGTTCGAATACGACTCCATGGGCGATCGCTATTCAAAATTTCTGATCGATGAGTTTCTGCCGGTCGCGCTGAAAGGATTAAATGTCTCGCAGGATCCAGCGAAACGCGCTGTCAGTGGCATTTCTTCGGGAGCTATCTGTGCCTTCACCGTCGCGTGGGAACGTCCGGATCAATTTGGCAAAGTGCTCAGCCATATCGGCAGCTATACAAATATTCGTGGCGGCTGGGCTTATCCAGGACTTGTGCGCAAAACGAAAGACAAGCCGAAGCCAATGAAGGTTTATCTGCAGGAAGGCAAGGACGATGTTAACAACCTGCATGGCAGTTGGCCACTGGGAAACCAGGACCTTGCTGCCGCGTTGCAGTTCGCTGGTTATCAGTACAAGCTTGTGATGACGGAAGGCGGACACAGCGGCAAATGGGCGGGTGAAATTCTGCCGGATGCTCTACGCTGGTTGTGGGCGGCTGATGCCGAATCAACCAACATCCCAATCGTCGAAACAAAACCCGAATGGACGCCGCATCCTGATGCCGTGGTCAAAGAAGGAGTTCCGCAGGGTAAGGTCGAGGAGATGACTCCGTGGGAATCCAAAGTCTTCGAAGGAACGACTCGAAAATGGGCCATCTATGTGCCGGCTCAGTATCAGAAAGAACAACCAGCCGCTCTGATGATTTTTCAGGATGGCGAGGGCATGCGAAACGTCAAAGGGCGCTGGCGAGTTCCCGTCGTCTTTGACAACCTGATCGCTCGTGGTGACATGCCTCCGACGATTGCCGTGTTCATCAATCCGGGGCACGACAAATCGAAGCCGATGAAGGATAACAAAGCCTCGAATCGGAGTTTCGAATACGACGGGCTCGGCGATCGCTATGCACGCTTTCTGCTGGAAGAGATCATTCCCGAAGTCAAAAAGCAGTACAACATCTCCGATGATCCGGAGATGCGAGCCATCGGTGGTTCAAGCTCCGGGGCGATTTGTGCGTTCACGGTGGCCTGGGAACGGACAGATGCATTCCGCAAGGTTTACTCCAGCGTCGGCAGCTTTACGAATCTGCGAGGCGGTAACGTCTATCCTTCGCTGGTGCGAAAAACAGAGCCAAAGCCGATTCGAGTCTACATGGCGGACACCAGCGGAGACATCGACAATGCTTTCGGGAGCTGGCCATGGTCCAATCAGCTCATGGCATCTGCTCTGAAGTATATGGGATATGATGTCCGCTTTGACTGGGCCGAAGGATACGCTCACAACGCGGACTTTGGCGGTGCTCATTTTCCAGATGCGATGAAATGGCTGTGGCGAAAAGAGAAGCATCAGCCTGTGCTCGATACCAAAGGCGATCTGGGCGGAGACTTAACTCTGCTGAAACTGCTGATCCCGGATCAGTCCTGGGAAGTCGTTGCGGAAGGGCTTGGTTTCGCGGATGCGTTATGCACCGATGCCGAGGGTAATCTGTATTTCTGTGACATGAAAGCTCCGGCGATCTATCGCATTAGTGCGGCTGATGGCACTCGAACCGAGATTGCCAAAGAATCTGTGAGCGGTCTGGAGTTTGGTCCGGATGGATTGCTTTACGCCTGCCAGGGTTCACAGAAACGCATCATTTCGATCGATCTGAAGTCCGGCGAAGTTGAAGCCGTTGCCAGCAATGTGGCTCCGAATGACCTGGCCATTACCAGCGATGGTTTTCTGTTCTTCACAGAAACTGGCGCTCAGCAGGTGACTCGCATCAATCTGAAGTCTGGTGAAGTGTCTGCGGCTGATGTCGGGATCAGTCGCCCGAATGGCATTGCCGTATCCAACGATGGAGGCACGTTGTCCGTGTCGGATTATGGTGGTGAGTTCACATGGACGTTCCGAATCAATGCCGATGGGTCTCTGGATGCAAAAATGCCAACGATGCCAATGCGTCTCGCAATTGATCCCAAGGGCGAGTTCCGCTTCAACGAAGCTCCGCCTTATGTGACGGCATCGAAGGGCGACGGGATGTCGGTCGACAGTATCGGTCGGTGGTATGTCACCAGTTCGCTTGGTGTCCAGATTTTTGACCCGACCGGAAGACCATGCGGAGTTCTGCCAACGGTCGACATCACTCAGCCACTGACGACCTGCATTCTCGCTGGGTCCGACTTCAATACTTTGTATGTCGCTAATGGCACCAGGCTGTTCAAGCGAAAGCTGACGGTCAAATAGCACAGGCGGGTGTGGTGTCTCGTGGCCGGGTCGTTCGCAATTCTGGCGTTCGCCAAAGGACTGGACGATTTCGGCCATAGAATTACTGAAAACCTGTCGAAACAACTATTGTCTGGACGGCTGTATGGTTTGCGTCTAGGATGCTGGAAGTAAGCTGGCGTTGCGGCCCTTGTTCTCTGGCCAGAATGTGGATTAACGAGTTTCAACCAGCCAACTTGATGCATTCGGGACCTATTCGGTGAGTGATGTTCCTAACTTTTCGACAGACAAACGCTTCGCGAATCCGGGGCAGGTGACTTCTGTTTATGTCCTGTTGTTTATCGCCGCGATTGTGGTCTTCTTCCTGATCCGTTTCTACGGAGAGGGTTTGAGTATCCGACCGGCTGCGGGAGCCGTAACGGCTGTCTCTGCAAAAGCGGCGACGACCAGCGATGCCTCTCATTTGCTGCCGCAGGTGCTGGTCGCTCTGATCACGATTATTACGACCGCAAGGATTCTTGGAGCGATCTGTCTGCGTTTAGGACAGCCGCGGGTCATCGGGGAAGTCTGCGCCGGGATTGCTCTTGGTCCTTCGTTGCTTGGTCGAGTCGCCCCGGATGTTATGGTCTCTTTGTTTCCGTCTTCTGTCTCGCCCGTGCTGGGGATTCTGGCGCAGATCGGCGTGATCCTGTACATGTTCCTGATCGGACTGGAACTGAACTCCGGACTACTGAAATCGAAAGCCCATGTGACCGTGGCGATTTCGCACGCCAGCATCGTGGCTCCGTTTCTGCTCGGATCATTTCTCGCGCTGTTCGTATTCGAAAAGTATGCTCCCGCCGGCGTTTCCTTCACCAGCTTTGCAATGTTCCTTGGCGTGGCCATGTCGATCACCGCCTTTCCTATCCTGGCGAGGATCCTGACAGATCTGCAACTGAACCAAACGGAACTGGGAGTCATCGCACTGAGTTGTGCGGCTGCTGATGATGTGACTGCATGGTGTCTGCTGGCGTTTGTTGTCGGAGTGACTCAGGCCGACCTCTATGGGGCCATTTTGACGATCGTGCTGACCGGTGCCTATATCGGCTTGATGTTCGGTGTATCACGGCCTTTGCTGAATCGGCTGCTTCCGGATTCGAAGGAGTCTGAACTGCCTGTTGGCGTCACGGCCTGGGTTCTTATCGCGGTTTTAGCCTCTGCGCTGATCACGGAAGCGATTGGCATCCACGCCATCTTTGGAGCGTTTCTGCTGGGGGCAGTGATTCCCCACGACAGCTTGCTGGCTCGATCTTTCCGCAACAAGCTGGAAGATGTTGTCTCGATTCTGCTGCTGCCAGCATTCTTCGCTTATACCGGAACTCGAACGCAAATCGGTCTGCTTTCGGAATGGCCGGACTGGTGGTTCTGCCTGTTGATTATTATCGTCGCGACCGTTGGAAAGTTTGGAGGCACGTTTGTTGCGGCGAAGTTCACAGGCCTGGATTCACGCACGTCGGCTTCGCTCGGAATTCTGATGAATACTCGCGGACTGATGGAACTGATTGTTCTGAACATCGGCCTGGATCTCGGAGTGATCTCGCCGACCTTGTTTGCGATGATGGTCCTGATGGCCCTGGCGACAACGATTGCCACGACTCCGATTCTTCGAAGACTGCTTCCAGCAACGTCATCAGCGTCGGCGTCCATCTGACCAGCTCGGTAAGTTTCAGTCGCAGACGGTCGTCACATCAGGAGCTTCTCTTCAAAAAGCCCGCCATCACCATGGCGGACGTTTGTTCTGGCACTCAAATGCCATAACTCACTAAGCGCTTTGGACTGCTCGCAGCCCGCTGCAGCTTTCTGCCGTCAGCAGCCTGCTGCTGAACCTCTCACCAGGATCTCACCCATCACAGCTGACTGCAGGATCAGTCACCTATCGCAGGCGCCATGCACCATTGACAATCGCATTGCGATCAAAAGGCCGGCCAGCGAGCCACAACCTTAAAGGCAACGACAGAAATGATCTGCGTTCCGTTGCTGCTCCTTGAGCTGAGACTCTGGAATCTCACAACTCGTGAGACCCGATTGGGGGAATCAGAACGTTACTTTTTCTGCTTCTCAGACCATTCTCGAGATGCCGTAACAAAAGTTGTGAGCCGTTTGTAGATTGCACCATAGTCTCGAAACGGATCAATCTCAGGAAACTGAGTGGCGAAGTAATCCGGAGAAGGGCAGCGAACTTCGTAAGTCATGTTTCGAATGCCAACCCGAATGATGGCTGTTGGCATATCTGTAATCTCCGGAACGGCTCCCTGTGCCTTCATTTGTTCGATCAACGCTCCAAGACCTTCTGTCGTCAGATCGTAATAGTGGTGCTCATTGACCACGAACTCAAGAAATGCTTTGAGGTTCTCCGGAGTCAATTGGCGAATCACCTTCGGATGTTTTCCGAACGGGTCGGTAATCACCGCGCGCCCGTTCGCGTAGATCACCAGTTCCGGTTCTTTGCTTTTTCGCGGTGGCGTGTATCCACCGACGGAGTCAAGCACGATAATCGCGATATCCGGATCAGTGGGCAGTTCAATCGAAGCCGGAGACTCGGGCGCAGTTGAAGAGGGCGTCACCGGATCTGACGTCGGTTCCATGGCAATCTCAGTTGCCTCTGTCGGCGTTTCTTTGCCTTCCGCAACAGAATCAGTCTGCGCTGGAATAATGTTGCCGAGCCCCAACTGCTGCCATTGCTGGTTTTCGTCCGTCATATCGACGAGTTCAAAGCGATCGAACCCATTCACGTCACCCTCGGCGCGAATTCCGGCTTGTATCTTTAGTCCATGATCACCACCGGTTCGAGTTGTTACTCGTATTACACCGTCGATATTGATGACCGTTGTTCGCGAGTCATGATATTCGAGCGCCAGGTGATGACCGGAAAACTCGGCCATGAATTCTTCCGTCAACAACACGCGTGGTGATTGCTCATCGGAGCACTTTAACTTTAATCGACCACGTCTCAGCAAGACGCCACTCCCCTGCAGCAGAGCCTCCGAGCCTTTATCGAGACAGACTTCGTCCTTATTGGCAAGTTGCAGAATGACGGGATCATCACTTCCGGTTTGCAGACGAGTCCCCGCGAGAATTTTCCCCTCCACATCCACAGGGGACCATTCCGCTTGATCATCGTTTCTCATTTGCACGTCAGCGGTCTGTTGCGAAATGATTCTTGCGGCAACGGTTGGGGTCGCTTCAGTCTCGTTCATTGATTCCGACGGGATCGGCGGGACGACCTGAAACTCGCCCCGAATCTGCAGTTCCCTGGCCCCGAGCGCTGTGGACGCACTGGCGATAACATTTATTCTGGCGAGTTTTGCGGTCGGCGGAACGGAAACGGTGAGCTCAAATTTTTGCGGTGACTGAAGAGAACCTCCGGCAGCGGTTTCAGGCAGTCGCAGTTCTTTCTTCTCGTCATCGACCCACAGGACAACAGAGAGTCCGGAGTTTTCTGGATTGCGGGACGAGAACTCACCCTGAATCTGGAGCGTATCGCCGGAAGTCTTTCCCTTCAGAATCCTGGTTCGTGTCACATCCTGCGTGTCGTTGGATTCATCGATTCTTGCTCCCGTAATGCCGTAAGTCAGCTGCATTCCGGAATAGGGTGTGGAAGGAAATTGTTCCTCGCTGAATCCCTGTTGAGCCCCTGCCAGAAGATACAGCCATATCAGAGCGGAGATACATCGCGTTGAAGAAGAAAGCATCCTGGCGACCTCTATTTGCTTTTGGGTTTGGGAGTGTTACCGGACCCTTTTGTTTTTGAATTGGTGGGTTCGACCTTGAGTTTTGCGGTCCATTTGCCAGACGCATGCACGAACCCCACTTCCGTTTCTCCTTCAATGGTCGACGGCACCTCAGCGGCGATATACGCCTTAAATGTGCCGGAAACCGCATCGGCCCCTTTGAGATGCCCGATGTAATTCATCTCCAGTTTTTTTATGGCCGGCTGATGAAAGTCATAGCTGTCCACTTTACTCAGCAACACTTCGTTTTTTTCAGCAATGAACGCACCACTCATCTTTGTGAATACGGATCCTTCTTCTGCGCCGGAGGCTGTGACATGCATCGTCGCAATGGCCCCTTTGATTGTCAGTCGGCATTTGACTTCATTGATCACCTTCGCTTTCGTCATATCCAGTTCCGTGGATTCGCCCTTGCCGTTGACCAGCCGAACCGCATCCAGCGTCAACGTCCCCTCATAGGTGCCATCGGCCTCACGTCCCTCAACGGTGATGTCGACACCCTGAGTCAATTCAATGCGTTCATCTGATTTGAAAGAAGCGGTCTGGCCTCTGGCAGCAGAGACGAGTGTCCTGGTGAGTTCCACTGTATAGAACCCCGGTGCCTCATATTCGTAAATGTGCTGCTCCTGATTTTTGGTCGCTTTTCCTCCTTCCGACCAACTGTAGAAGTAATAGACCGTCGGAATCTCCCCCGTGAGCTGTTTCCCGATCTCCTTCATTCGCCGCATGATCCCATCAACATTTTTGGCTTCAACGACGGAAACCCGTGCTGTTGCCTTCCCTGTCTTTGGATCGATGCCGAGGGGCAGCGGAGCATAGCTCAGCATTAACGGAGCACTCGCTAATTCATCTCGCAGAGCAGCGTACTCGTCTGCAAGCCGTTGTCGTCGCGAATTCCACGTCGCGAGGATCAATGGATAGCACTTGTCGAATTTTGCCTGAGCGACGGCCCGGTCAACAGCCGCGGTCTTGATACCCAGCTCGCGCGCTGATGCCTCTGTCGCTCGGGCCATCACAAACGCGTTGATTCCGCGTTCCTCTTTGAATTCTTCAAAAAGCTGATCGTGTGTGTAGCTTCGTCCCTCGGCTTCAAAAGCTCCGCCCGAAAAGATCCCGGCCATCAGATCCTCACAGCCCTGTCTGTACCCTACCAACGTCGCGCCAGCGTCCTTCGCGGCTTCTAAGGACTGATGAGTAATCTGGGCGAGTACACCAATGAAAAACGGGTCCACTGCGAGCCCCAGAGCGGCGATGGCCTTGGCATAATCTTCCTCACCCAGAGCGATTCCCATTTCGCGAGCGGCAATCGCCGCGATGATTGCGTCCATCAGCTTGTCGATCGGGATCTTGCCGCTGAGCTCCAGGATTTTTCGCCCCAGATCGTCTCCTCCCTGGATCGCTCCCAGAATGGCACGCAATGCGGCCCTTTGCGTCGCAGAAGATCCTTCGACCCTGGCAAGGATAGCAGACTCCATCGACGCTCTTTGCAACGCTTGGGTAATACGCTGATTCAGTGAGCTCAGCGATGACGGGCTTGATCTGAGTTGCGATGCCAGTGTTTGCATCTCGGCCTTCCAGGTTTCGTCCGCTGCAACTCCGATGAGTGCTCGTGACTTGCTGAGATCGCGTTCGACTCGTTCCAGATACTTTCCGACTGACTTGGCGTCATTCGAATCGATGCTACTCGCAGCATGTTCAATCCACTGGCGCGCGGTGTTGGCCATTCCAGCGGACGAAACCTTCGCCTGACCTTCGAGAGTATGAAGATACTGCGTCCCACTGGTGAACACGTTTCCCTTCACATTGTAAAACCGCATTCCCGCATTGCGTTCATAGGCCTGAGTCCAGGCCTGAGCACCGTTACCGTACAATCCTTCAGTGAACTTCTGAGGAATGTTAGAATCGATTGCCTTCGAATAGCCCAGATTGGGAACCTGATTGTTCCGTACAAAGAGTCGAGTTGCATCTTCTGCGTCTTCAACCGCTGCCAAAAGCTGGTTCGGGGGATAAAGATTCGTCTTCTCCAGCACCTTCCCGGCATTCTGTCCGAACTCCTCATTGATCAATCGGATGAACTGCTGACGACTATTCCTCCATCGCAAGGCCGCTTCCTCCGGTCCCACTCCGGGTGGAACGAGGAGCCGCAGGTCGTGATCCGATGCCGCCACGGCATCTCCAACCGTCAGCACATCACGATACTGTCCGCCACGAATCCACGAGCCAAGTCCGACCACGTCGTTTCCCGTTTGTTGGACGAACTTTCGCACGACGTTCAGCATCCGCGAGGCCGTAGATTGGGCCTCACACGTTCCGTGAGCGAAGACGCTGAACGCCGCCAGAACGAGAAGCGTCAGTCCATAAGATCTGCCGCGCCGTGCGACGATCGACTTGAGCACGTATGACATGGGCGACCTCGCTGAGTGCAATGAGAAAAGCTGGCACACGAGATCCACGGCTCGCGAATGGTGTTCCGTCGAGAGATTTTTTCTTTGTTCTCCTATGCCCCGACACGAAGTGCCGTTATGTCGCTCGAGTTGGGGCTGCCTCTGAGTTGATCAGAGACGCGGCTTGATCTCCATGAGATGTCTTAGTGGGGATTCCCGAAAGATCACCCTCGGCTGTCCTCCTGACTTTGTCTTGTCTGGCGAACGCTCACTTCTGTGCTCTCTCGCACGGTTTGTCATGCGAAATCATTGGTCCAGCTGGATGAAGTTATGGCGGGATTGAGAAGTGAGGAACCTGTTTGACAGTGCAGCGACTTTTATTGCTCACTGACGTTTCCGGTTGCGAAAACCCATGAAATCAACAGCTCGCTGGCATCGGGATCACATTGCGATAAAAAACACCCACAAAGCAACTCCGTTTCACGACAGGAATTCAATATGAGCACAGGGTTTGGGATTGTTGGCACGGGCATGATCGCGCACTTCCGGTAGCCGGAGCCATCCAAACTTAGTACCCAGGCGACAATTCACAGCCGCAGATTTCCCCGGGCACTATTTCACCCTGCTGAACTGCCATGCCGGCGTCATGCGATTGGCGGATCGGCGTCTACTGATCTCTGCAAAGCATCCAGATGCCATCCGCACGTTTTGCAATTTCAGTCAAGCTTAGCGCTTTCTTCGTCGGTCGGCTTTGCACTGGCATGCATCTTTGCGAGGTGCTCTTCCAGCGACTGCAGCAGTCCATCGATTGTCATCTCCTGGATCTCGTGAGGAGGATTCCACGGGAACCATCGAAACCCATGATGCTCGGTCAGCCTGATTTTGACCGGGTGCTTTAACCAAGCCAGATACACATACAGCGTTTTCTCAATCGAGCCTTCTCCGCCGTATCGCTTCTCGTTCACAAGGTAGCGATTCTCGAAACGGAAGTCCGGATCAACGTCGATGTCCTGTTCCGTGATCCCGGTTTCCTCAGCCAGCTCCCGCAACGCGCACTGCAGTTCAGTTTCTCCTTCATCGACGTGTCCCTTTGGCAGGTCCCATCGGTGCGGATGTTTCATCAGCAGAAAGGATTCGATTGGCTTGCCGCGTACGATGAGAAATCCACATGAGATCGGTTTTTTCATATGACCCTGTCCTCCGTGATTTGCGGGCGGCCGCGGAAAACCGTTATACAGCCACCCCTGGGTATGATGCAGTCCCATGACCATTTTCACAATCGAAAGACTTTCCTCACCTCAACGTATCCACTTCTTTTCCGCAGCTCGCTGGTGGGGTGTTGACTTAACTCTGGGGCGGCAGCGTCAGCGAGGAATTGTTGTTGAAAACGCAGCAACTTTTATCCCTCACTGACGTTTCGGGTTGTGAAAACTCATAAAGTTAACGAGCCGCTGGCATCGGGATCGCATTGCGATAAAAAACACCCTGAAATCAACTCCGTTTTACGACAGGAATTCAATATGAGCACAGGGTTTGGAATTGTTGGCACGGGCATGATCGCGCACTTCCATGCGAAGGCAATTCAGGCCATGCCCGGCGGGCAGGTCGTTGCGTGCTTCAATCAGAATGTTGACAAGGCCAAAGCTTTCGCGGCTGAGTATGGATGCAAAGCCTACTCAACATTGGACGAACTCGTGGCTGATCCTAACGTGGGCATTGTCACGATTTGCACTCCCAGCGGTGCTCATCGCGACCCGGCGATTGCCGCTGCAAAGGCGGGAAAACATGTGGTTGTAGAAAAGCCGCTCGAGATTACTCTGGAGCGCTGTGATGACATTATCAATGCCTGTCAAAAGTATGGCGTGAAGCTCTGCACAATTTTCCCGTCACGCTTCAGTCCCGCGAACCTAACATTGAAAGCAGCCATCGATCAGGGACGCTTCGGACGAATCACGCTTGGCGATACGTACGTCAAATGGTGGAGAACTCAGGAGTATTACGACGGCGGCGGCTGGCGGGGCACGTGGGCTCTGGACGGCGGCGGAGCTTACATGAATCAGGCGATTCACAACGTCGACCTGCTGTGCTGGTTGATGGGCGACGTGGCGGAGATCGCAGGTTTCACCGGAACGCTGGCTCATGAACGCATCGAAGTCGAAGACGTGGGAGTCGCCTGTCTGAAGTTTGCCAACGGAGCCATCGGTGTGATGGAAGCCACCACCGCCGCATGGCCGGGCTTATTGAAGAAGACTGAGATCCATGGCAGCCGCGGCACGGTCATCGTCGAACAGGACTCCATTCTCCGTTGGGAGTTCGCGGATGAAAAACCAGAAGACGCTGAGATCAGGGCTAAGCTCGGCGCGGGTTCAGCAACCTCCGGCGGTGCATCGGATCCAAAGGCAATTTCCTTTGTTGGTCATCAGCTGCAGCTCGAAGATTTTGTCGACGCGATCAAAACCGGTCGCCAACCTCGAGTCGACGGCGCGGAGGGACGTAAGAGCGTCGAGATTATTCTGGCGATCTATGAGGCATCGCGAACCGGTCAGAGTCAGAAACTGCCGCGATAAATGCTGCTGATCGGCGCTCAGAGCGAATTGGCTCTGAGCGCCGCTTGAAGGGATTCGTGTTCAGTGAACGGACTCATCGGAATCGGGGAACTTGCCGGACTTACGGCCGCCGCATTATGGGCGTGCTCCAGCCTGTTTTACGGCCGAACCAAACTGTCCGCGTGGCAGATCAACTTTGGCAAGAACTTTCTGGCATCGATCATTCTGTGTCTGCATCTGGCGGTTGTGACTGGTCTGGCAGGCCGATCGATGTTTGCGGCGGATCGCAACACGTGGCTGCTGCTGATCGTCAGCAGCATTATCGGGATTCTGATCGGCGATACGTTTTATTTCCGCAGCCTCCAGATCCTGGGGCCTCGCCGCGCATTGATTGTGTCGATGACGTCACCACTGTTCGGAGCCATCATTGGCTGGACGGTGTTGCAGGAATCGCTTTCCTTCCTGAGTATTTCCGGGATCCTGCTGACGCTGTTCGGAATTGCCATCGTCGTCACGGAGCGCGGGGCAGCGGCCGAAACGCCCGGACATTTTCCGGCGTCGATGTCTCGCGGAGTCGCTATGGGGCTGCTGGCGTCTTTGTGTAATGCGTGCGGTGGAACCTTCAGCCGACTCGGAACGTTCGGCAGTGAAAAACTTTCGGCCGGCGGCTGCGATCCGCTCGAAGCAACAGTGATTCGAGTATGTGTGGCATCGGCCTTTTGTATTCTTATAGCGATCGTCACCAGGCAACTGCTCAGTACCGCTCGCAAATCTTTCGATCCAGCCGCACTGAAGTCTTATCTGCCGGCCGTGATCTGCGGTCCCTGGCTGGGGATCTGGATGAGTCAGATTGCGTACAAGAATTCGTATCTGGCGATCGTCCTGACACTGACTTGTACGACGCCACTGTTCGTGATGCCGATGCTGCGGATTGCCTACGGCTATCAAATCACCGTTCGAGCGATCATCGGGACGCTGGTCGCGCTGACGGGCGTGTATCTTACGGTTGCCTGAAGCGGTATGACGCCATCCGGTGTTGGACTCAAACACTCACCGGACGACTCGCAACGTTACGCTTTGAGAACGACTCGCTATTTTGGCAGGCCTTCGTTGAGCGGCTGCAGGTCTTTCGGGACGAAGAAACCGTCCTTGCGAATCAGTTCTCCGTCGAACCAGATTTCGCCGCCGCCATAGTCGGCACGCTGAATCAGAACGAGGTCCCAGTGAACTCGACTGCGATTGCCGTTGTCGGCTTCTTCGTAGGCATTACCCGGCGTAAAGTGGAATGATCCGCCGATTTTCTCATCGAACAAAGTATCCAGCATGGGATGCAGAATTCGATTATTCGTCCCGAAGGACCATTCGCCGATATAACGAGCACCCTCATCGGAATCCAGCACCTGATTCAGTCGCTCGGGAGCATTTCGACACGTGGCGTTGATGATCTTGCCATCCTTCAATTCGAAGCGAATGCCGTCAAACACAGTTCCCTGATAACGTGACGACGTGTTAAACAGAATCGTTCCGTTGACGCTGTCTCGGACGGGCGCTGTAAAGCATTCTCCGTCGGGGATATTGGATTCGCCGGCACACGGAATGACCGGAATATCTTTGATGGAGAAGCGAAGATCGGTGCCCGGCGCTGTGATATGAACCTGATCGGCAGCTTCCATGCGAGCCTTCAACGGCAACAGATCCTGAGCCATCTTTGCGTAGTCGGCGGTGCAGACATCGAAGTAGAAATCTTCAAATTGCTCGCAGCTTTTACTGGCCGCTTGAGCCATCGACGGAGTCGGGTAACGCAGGACAACCCAGCGAGTTTTGGGGACTCGAATCTGCACATGCACCGGCTGCCACCAATGCTGCTGATAGAGATCCATGCCGGTCCCCGGGACATCAGAAAACTCATTCGAGTTCGCTGATCCGCGAATGCCAATGTAGGCACTCATCTCGGTCATGACAGCCGCTTCGAATCGTCCGGCCAGCGACATACTCTCCGTCGTTGCTCCGCGATAAAGACTTCGCAGCACCGCGTTATTCTTCATCGAAACAACAGGCGTCGCGCCGACGCGATAGGCTTCTTCAATCAGACGGCAGACCAGATTGGGTTCCGGCAGATCGAAGGCTTCAATCAGAACCTTCTGCCCGGGCTGCAGTCGGCAACTGTGATGAATCAAGACCTGAGCAAGGCGGTCAATTCTGGGATCCTGCATGATGAATTTCTTTGCCAAAAATAGACGGTTGGAGAAATCTCCGGATCATCAATTCGGCCGAAAGGTCGGGCCGCCTCAACCTGTTTACAAACAAGGAGACAAACATTTTCGAATGACAGGTCAGCTCAAAATTCGCGACAGTCCTTGACCCTACACGGCTCTACAAACCGCATTCTGTCGAGTAAGGAACCTCCTGACAACCGGTGGTCTGTTCCGATACCCAATTCCGGCATTACTCTTCGACAGCAATCAGCCGGCCGCAATCATCCCGTCGTACGCATACCGGCAGCGATTCCCTGAACCGAAAGCCTCAAGAGGTCTCGCAGACGCTGCAGATCACTTTCATCAACGGCACTATCCAGTTTTCGCCGTCGTCGCAGCAACTCAATCTGGATCAGATTCAGCGGGTCAATATCAGGGTTTCGCACTTCGATCGATCCCTGAAACCAGGGTGTTGTGGCAAGCAGTTCCGAGCCACCCACAAGATCCAGAATGGTCTGTCGAGACCGATCTCGCTCGCTGGCAATCAGCTTCCAGATCTGTCCCCGCTGCTCCTCATCGCTGCACAACTCTGAATAGCACTGCCCAACGTACATATCGGTCTTTGCCAGCGCGGTCGCTGCATTATCGATCGTGGCCTGAAAGAATGGCCATTGACGATACATCTCCAGAATGCGCTGCCAGCCCGAACGATTGCTGTACTTTACTTCTGACAAGGCTGTCCCCAGTCCGTACCACGCGGGAATCAGACATCGATTCTGAGTCCAGGCGAAGACCCAGGGGATGGCTCGCAGATCATTCAGCGTTCGCTGACCTGTTCGACGAGAAGGACGGGACGCGATCGGCAGGTTTTCGATTTCTTCAATCGGTGTCGCTTCACCGAAGAATTCTATAAAGCCGGGCGTATCCACCAGCTGTCGATACGCCTTCAGAGATTGCTCAGCCAGAGATTCCATCAACTCGCGCCATTCGGCATGCACCACCGGGCGCGGAACATTGCTGGCGACGAGCGTGGCAAAAGTAACCTGTTCCAGATGACGATACGCCACCTGAGTATCATCGTATCGCTCAGCAAGAACTTCCCCCTGTTCCGTGAGTCGCAAAGAACCACCCAACGCGTCAGGAGGCAGAGAAAGAATCCCTCGCGCGGCCGGACCACCACCACGTCCCAGCGAACCGCCACGACCGTGGAAGAATGTCATCCGAATTCCGCGAGCTGCTGCGACCTGATGCAACAGGTCCTGTGCTCGGTCAAGCCCGCAACAGGCTGCCAGATAACCACCGTCTTTCGTGCTGTCGGAATAACCGACCATCACGATCTGTCGGTTGTCCTGAGTCTTCAGATGTTCCGCATAAACAGGCTGATTCAGAATGTCTGACATTACTGCCGGAGCAGCTTTCAGATCACCAATCTTTTCAAACAGCGGGATAATTCGCAACGCGTATGTGGGTACTGTCGGCGGCGCCGATGCGGAAGCCTGCAACTCTGAACATGCACGTCGCCACAGCCAGAGTACCGTCAACATGTCGGACGGCCAGCGAGTCATACTGATAATGTGCCCGCCCAGGCAGTTTGGTCCGAATCGCATGATGGCCTGCAACAGCAGCCGGAACAAAGACAGTGTTTCACGTGTCAACGGCGCCAATGTTGATTCATCAAGTGGCTTCGCTGTTCCCATGCTCCGGATCAGCACGGCCTGACGCTCCGATTCGCTGAGCGTCGCAAAGTCGGCACAGTCGCCGGTCACCTTCAGCAATTCGGTCATGACTTCGCGATAGCGTCCGGCATCCTGGCGAACATCCAGTCGAGTCAGATTCAGTCCAAAAACACGCGTCAGATCAAACCAACGCTGAACTTCTGCAGCCAACGCCTTTTGACCATGGCATTGTCGCAGACTGACGATCAACGCATCGACATCATGCTCCAGTTCCTGACCATCACAATAGGCCCCGTCCAGAGCAGGCTGGTCCATGCTGGTACAGCGGGACTGTTTCAGCCGCCATTCAATCAGACGAATCCATCGTCGATAGATCTCATGCGGGGCGACGCGGGCGAGTGTTTCTGCAAACTCCGGCCAGCGAGTTTCAGCGATCGAAAGGGCATTGGGAAGATCATTCTTCAAAGTCACTTCATTGCGTGACACAGAGAGAAAATCGTACAACCTGCGACACCAGTCAAGGTGTCGATCAATGGCCGTATCACGTAGCCAGATTAACGTACGTTCGGTGATATCCCAGGTGACTCCCGGATGCCCGTCGCGGTCACCACCCATCCACGAACCAAAGCGCAGGAAACGTGGGATCGTGAATTCGAACTGAGGAAACTCCCTGGCCAGAGCCATGCGGAGAGACTGATAGATCTCGGGAACAACGTCCCACAAACGCGGCATGATCGAAAGGCCACGTTCCACTTCTTCAAGAACAGACGGTCTCATCGGACGCAGGAACTCGGTCTGCCACAACACCGTCAGATCGGCTGCGAGTCGAGATCGCACACCGTCCCGCTCACGAGGCAGAAGATCTTCTCGATCCATCTCCACAAGACAATGACGCATACGCCGCAGTTTGGAGCGAATCGAACGCCGCTTGGCTTCGCTGGGATGAGCCGTAAAGACCAGTTCGACATCAAGCAGATTCAACGCCTGCTGAACTCCGGCTGCGTCAAAGCCGGCCGCCTTTAACTGTTGAATTGACGCGCCGATGGATTCACTGATCGGATCCGGGTGACGAGCCTGCTCTCGACGACGCAACACACGAACTCGTTGGCGATCTTCAGCAAGGTTCGCCAAATCAAAAAAGATACTCAGGGACCGTGCGACCAGACGAACCTGATCTTCATTCAGCCCCTGGATTTTTTGGGCCAGAATTGTCTCCGCACCTGGTACATTCGCTCGACGGTCGCGAGCTAATTGGCGAATCTGGGAAACCAATTGAACGGCTTCGGTTCCCTCATCCTCCGCAACAACATGCTCCAGCAATTCCTCCAGAAGACGCATGTCGCGGTGAAGTTGATCATTGTCGACCATAAATTGTGCAAATGCCTTGTTATTGAACGTCTAAAGTTTCTACCGCTGCACTGCTGCACAGTTTGTGCCAAAACGCGGCGGGTTCCTGCCTGTCCTCCACAGGGTTATGAGTTGGCTGACGTGGAGCAACTCCGGATCTGTTTTTGAGAAGCAATATTCGATCACGCGGGATCACTGAGCAGCTCTTTGACCAGACCGTCACTGTCAGCAAACCGTTCGGTCGGTACGTCCAGTTGCCTCAGCATGGTGGCAAAGACATTGGACAAAGGCTTGTCCTCTTTCTTGACTTCCAACTGCCACGGCTCCGTGCCGCCATCCCAGGCACCAGCCTGCGGATCGGCACCCGCGTTGTTGATGTACTGGCCATGTCGGAAACCCATATTCTGCCCACCAGCAAGCACCAGCGGATAATTGCGCGACAGATGAAAAGCACTGGACGCAGATCCGAAGAACACGAGTGTATTCTCAAGCATGTTCCCCTTGCCCGCGGGTTCCGGCGTCTGCTGCAGTCGTGTGACGAATCGAGCAAACTCCTCATTGAGGAACTGGCAGTAAATTCCGAGGCGTTTCCATCCGTCAGGATTCTTTGTTTCATGAGTCAGCGAATGGGCCAGTGTATAACCGACAGCTCTGGCCAGATGATCGCTGATTCCAAATCCGTTTTCTCGACCAATCTGATATGTCGCGACACGAGTAGAATCGGTTTTGAACGCCAGATAGATCAGCTCAAACATCGTCTGTACATAGGCTCGAGGCTCATCCGGAGTGATATCCAGTTTCAAGTGGTCCTCCTTGACAACCGGCAGCGGCGTGTTGATCCAGTGGCGTGCCTTTTCGACTCGCCGTTCCGCTTCCCGCACCGACTCCAGATACTCGTCCAGACTGTGTTGATCAGTGGAATTGAGTTTCCGGCGCAGCGACGCCGCATCTTCCATCAGATCATCCAGCGCGCTTTTGCTGAGAGCGAGACGGCGCGCGGCATCTTCGTCACTGCTGACAAACAGCATATCGAAAACTCGCTTTGGACGATTCTCTGCAGGGATCGCGCGGCCGTTATGATCGAAGGAAAGTGTTTGTGCTCCTCGAGGAGTCCCTGTGCCGCCATCGGTCGACATCACGATCGATGAGAATCGTGTTTGGTTACCAACATGAGATGCGTAGACTTGATCCAAAGAAATCGAATTGTGATACGGACCACCGGTTCCGGTTGAAGCAGCCGTCAGGAACTGATCGGCATTGCAGTGCCCGTGAACTTTACGAACGGCCGGATGTGAAAACCCCGACAGGATTGTGAGCTCCTTCCGCAGCGGCTCGAACGGTTCACCGCATTTTGAAAACGTGAACTCGGTGCCGTTCCCATGCGGAAACCATGACCAGTCTTTGTACGACGGATCTTCCGGCAGCGGCATCCCGACGCCATCCGGAAAATAGATGCACGCCAGTCGCTTGATGGAATTGGGCTCGTCATTCGCTCGCAACCCTGACGAAGCGACGCACTCAAGCAATGGCAACGCCAGAGCCACACCAGTTCCGCGAAGAAATCGTCGACGATCCAGATGGTTCAGGTTCATGTTTCAAAGGCCCTGGGTGAAGTCTGTGTCGAAGAGGAGATGACGGCGGGGTTCTGTGTCGGATCCCCCATATCCATTGGATCACGCGATACGAGGCTGGCACATCGCTGACGGAATTTTACCTGATCCGAATTAACGAATGAAGTCGTAAAGCAGAACAAGTCACGGCAACGCTTTTTTATTTGGCATCTCTTGTAAAGGTTGTACCCGGTCAGCTGCTGAGCAAGTGGCCACGGCCCCGTTGTGGGACTTTTGCGACCACGTCGTCGGGGCCGACCACCTCAACCGTGGCAGGTCTCCGACCGAGCCACTGCGTCCGTCCGAATCTGTCCTGTTCTGTCAAATCGCCGCGTGACATGAGGACTCGGTGACAAGGAGAATCATCGCCTTTCAGGTCTCAGGTTCGTCAATCAATTCTGTGGTTCAACAGCGCCGGCGTAGTGTGGAGCAGACGCAATCTGCAGTTGCTCATTGAACTGAGGCCTTAAGAACTCAGCATCCGCAAAATCGGTAGAGCGAAATGTGATTCCACTTACGATCTCGGCTGAACCACTGTCTGCTTCAGGCGAATCCGACTTGTTTGAGTCAAACGAAACACTCCCCTCTGCGGGCGTAAGACGTGTTGCAAACGTTTTGCATTGAACCGCCAGATTTGCAGATATCATGATCGACTGCGAGTCGGGCTCGGACGCTGGCGCAAGGCACTCTACGATTCGAAAGAAAGTATTGTTGGCTATCACTACGGACTTCCAGCGGCCTACGACGTTCAGTCCCGCTCGAACATGAGTCAATCGATTATTTCGGATTGTGAGATTACTGACGAAGTTCTCCAACATAAGAGCATTGCCATTCTCCTCCTGTAAGCCTCGCAGCAGATTGCCACTCAACTCCAGCCAATCGACAGAAGAGCCAGACGAGCCAATGCAGGCAATACCAAGATCGAAAAAGGTGATGTCACAATTTCGAATCTGCATGGGCGCAGACGGCGTTCCATGAGCAGTCTGCCAGAACACGATCGCAGCCTGGCCAGATAAAGGCGATTGCTCCAGTCGACAGCTCTCAAGTACCAGCCCTGAACAGTCACCGCTGACAGAAACGACATGAGAATTACTCGTCAGCACACGCGCGCCGCGAATCGTGACCCCTTGCACAGAGTCAATGGTAATGGCTGCCGCAGCATTTCCGGCAAACTCAAACGGTGAGGCATTTTTCCACTCAATCGTAATTCCGTTATGACGAGATGAGTTATCAAGCAGCACGCGGTCATCGGTTGGCAGCCCTCCGACAATTTCCAGGACATCGCCCGATTGAACCTGAAGTAACGCTGTTTTCAGACTGGGAAAATCGGCGTTAACTCCTCCCACTGTCATTCTCTTGGGTGGACGATCAATTAATGGCTCGGACAGCGTTTGCTCCGCTGAAGCAGGAAAAAGCACTGCGTCAGACTCAGTTGTTTTATGATCTGAAGTCGTTACTGGAGTCGGTAGCAAGCCGTCCTGCCTGTTCCACTGACTCGACAGAAGAATCAAGGCAATAAGGGCCAGTACCACAGCTGCGGTCACTCCGATGAGTCTTTGGGATGGAGTGGAATGAGTATTTAATACGGGGCTTATTTTAGCCGCCGCCCCTTTCAACGTGTCTGATGGTATCGCGGGGAGATTGCCATCCGATGATGAACCACTGCGAGCAATGTCGGTCAGCAATGCTTCGACCTGCACAGCCGATTGTATTCTTCCTTCGCGAGTCTTGGCGAGCAGCAGATCCACCATATCACTCAGGGCTTCCGGCATCTGTGGCATAACCTGACGAATCGGAACATGTGAATCGCGGAGTATGCTATGGAGGACCGTTATCGCGTTTCCCGAAAACGGAGGATGGCCACAGCACATCATGTAAACAACGCATCCAAGGGAAAACAGGTCCGCTCTTTCGTCTACTCGACTCCCTTCAATCTGCTCCGGAGCCATGAATCTCGGCGTACCAAGAGTCTGTCCCTGCGAGGTGATATCGGATGATTCGAAAATCACCTGAGCCAGTCCAAAATCCACAATCTTTACCCGCTCAACCCCATTTTCAAGCAATACGTTTCCCGGTTTAATGTCGCGATGGACAATGCCTTTCTCATGAGCGGCTCTCAAGCCTGTTGCGATCTGACGCCCGATCCGAAGCACATCGGCAAGAGGCAGTGACCCCAGTTTCCGCAAGTGATCATGAAGCGTTTTACCAGACACGAACTCCATGACCAGATAGGGGCGACCATCGTACTCATCGACAGCGTGAATCGTCACGACATTGGGATGATTGATACTTGCCGCAACACGAGCTTCTCTCAAGAACCGACTTCGTGCCTTTGGGCTGGCAGCAAGGCTGCTGGCCATAAATTTGATCGCGACAGGACGGAAGAGCCTGGTGTCAAAGGCTTCGAAAACCGTCCCCATACCGCCTCGGCCCAGACACCGAATGATGTCGTAATGCGCCATTCGGCCAATTACGTTATGGCCTGGTACCGTCTGAAGGCGCAATCCCAGATCCTGAATTGCGGTGAATGTATCATCACTTGGGGAAAAACGATGCCCTTCTTCTTCGCCAGAACAAATCCTTGTTACCGAATGATCATCCAGTCCATCCTGTTCAAGAGTGATCGAGGAATGTTTTTTTAAGTCGTTCGAAGCAGGTGCCCCCTCTGTGCTTTCACCCATCGGCTTCGCTGAGTCGAGAGTTGGAGGAGTGAAGTCCGATGTCGGCAAATCCGAGTCAGGGAGAGACATAAGACATTCCTGCCAGGACAGTAATCACAGAGACGCGAGGACCGCGAAGTACTTCGGGGCCATTAAGTGGTCCCGATACCGCCCGCTGAGTTTATCGATATGAAGTAGCTGCCGCAATCCGGCGCTGGGGCAGAGGGGCCGCAAGATTAAGCGTGCCATCAGCCAGTCGCTCACGGACTTCTGAGTCCTGAAGAATGAATGACTGGAATACAGAATCCAGTCGCCCCTCTCGGTCAATATCTCGCCAGACTCTCCAATGGCCTGCAATCCCGGGCGACCATCCCTGCGAGTCAAGCGCAGCAGCGCCATTAATGACTTTTCGTCGAAGTTGTTCCAGTGACCGGACTGGATAATGGTGAACTGTGATTCCGTCGCAATAGTAGAATGGCAGGTGGGGGAAATTCATCCAGTGATTGCCAATACCGACCTCAACATCGGCCATTGGTCTATGAATAATTTTGCCCCCCTGTCCGGTGCCGAACTCAACGAATCGCGGCACATGTTTTCCTGTTCGTCCGGGGACTTCAAAATAGGGCATTGTCTCTCGCCGAAACGCCGGAACACTCAATGACGACAGCGGCAGATGATTTCTCCATGGCCCGGTGCGAATCCAGGCAAACGAGTCTGGCACTTCTTTCAACAGACTTAGCCCATGCCATCGTTCATCAGCATCCAGATGGACTATCCAGTCCGGGGAAAACTCCGCCGCCCTTCTTGCCATCCGTGTGACCCATTGATCCTGCTTGTAACCTAAGTCTGGTTCATACCATTGATCGACAATAATGTCTCGGTAGGCGTGAAGCACTTCAGCAAGTCCGTCCACCGAGCAATGATCGGTGACGATGAATGCGTCGACGCCCTGCGAAAGATGATGCTCAAAACAATCCGCGACCAGCTCTGATTCGTTACGAACAAGGAGTGTGGCAACGATCTTCATGGGACGGATCCATCAGAAATCAAAGCCTCGAGGTTCTTTTCAACGTGATCTACTTCGTCCCATCGCTCTGCAAAGAACGAGAACTTATGCAGATGCGTCCATGTTAAATACATCGCTTGATTTTTCCCAAAGCGATCAGCGACCAGAATATTCGGGATATCGGACAATACGCACAGCAAATGCACATGCAGACGATCTGTGATGACCCTGCGAACGTCTCGAAAGCGACGTGCGATAAGATCCCAGGCCTCCATTTCGAAGTGAGGCATGCAACAGCCGGGAAGCAGCCAGTCGTCATCAGGCGACGAGCCGGGTGAAAGCGACTCCTGATCCCATCGGCGAACGACCAATCGGTTTCCAGTATCTGAAAAACTTGCCGGTGAGCACGAGAGGCCAAAGACTCCATCGGGGATAAGGCGGGCTCGTCGCAACCCGAGAGCCTTGACCCTGGAGAGTGAAAACGCATCCCGCAGCCAGACCTCCACGTGTTCCAACGATGCCAACTCGCTCATGTCACTTCGCGCAGTTTCACTGTTTAAGTACTCCATGGACTGAGGCAGCCAGATGACTCGTTTGAATTCTCGACTGCGACAGACCTGCATGCGAAAGTCTGTCTCGTGGCGATACAGGTCTCCGAGGTTTCCGCCACCATGCAGAAGTACTGCGTCAGCTTCGATTTCTCCGGAGGGAAACTGGGGCCACGGCAACGATGCAACAAGCTCAATCCCCGCCGCTTCAATGGCCGAACGCTGCCCCAGTGTCAGCAGCAAATCGCCGGTGTTGGCATGCCGAGGAATTCCTGCGTAAATGGCTTTGCGGATCCCTGTATCGCGGAGAGCGCGAACCAATAAGCCTCCGATTGACTTTGCAACTCCTGCGACGGGCGATCCGGCGGGTGCCGTGCGACGCGGAGAAATCGGCGCTTCCGTGTATTTGCTGAGTTCAGAATTCTTCTGGAAGTGACGCTCACTGATTACTCTGTCGGAACCAGCCCAGAAGTGCCTGAAATCCCCAGCGCTGACCGCATGACAGGCCTTGCCTTCCACGGCAAAACGAAACCACGCCTGCTGACCGGAGTCCCACGTTGTCGTCCAGAATTCCAGATCCTCACCGGCCTTTGCGATCGCGTCCAGCAGCCATTCTCGTCCGAAGAGTTCTGAAAACCTGGGATGCTGCTCATCGGGTATCCGACTGGCATAGTCAAAGCTGGTTCGAATTTCATCGACTTTCCAAAGGCTCGGAGTTGGATGAATCGGTCCATACTCCTTTCGATGGCTGCCGACCATCCAGGCTCCGCTGTCGATGCCGCGGCATAAGCTTTCATACCATTTTGTGCCTGATATGAGACAATCAGGCTCCAGATGCAGCATGTAACTGACCTTGTTCAGACGACACCACTTCACAGCCGTGTCGACTGCCGCACCGTGGGTTCGCACCGGGCCACTGTGCTTTATGACGATGACACCGGACTGGCTTTGCAGCCACTCTCGTTCCGCTTCGTGGTCTGTATTCCAGTTCTCTTCCCCACGCTCCGGATTATTGTCAACAACGAGCACCTGCCATGATGGAAAGTGTTTTCGGAAGGATCCCAGACCAACCGGCATCCATCGCCGAGTATTCCACGAGACGAACACGGGCATCACAGGCTGACTGCTCATCATTGTCTAGCCCCCAATCGCTTTCCCATCAACCAGAGATTCGAGAAGCTGTTCGTACCTTCCAGCCATCGTCGAGGCTAAGCAGTGTTGCAGAGCACTTTTACGGCCTTCTGCTCCAATGCCCCGCGCCCAATGGCGATTCTGCTGGAGCAATTTGAGATTGTCAGCAATCTCCCCGGAATCAGCTCGACTCAGTAATCCGTTGACACGATGGTCAAACAGTTCATGTGCAATTCCTACTGGTGTGCTGACAACGGGAACGCCATGCAACATCGCTTCTGCCGCTACCAGTCCGAAACCTTCCGCTTCAGAGGGCATGCAAAGAGCATCCATGACCTGATAGAAGTCTCCAAGAAAATCGCGCGCCATGGCAAAGGCAAAACGCCCGGGAATCCGTTCGTTACACAGATCCATCAACTGGTATCGAAGCGGGCCCCAGCCGACTAACAACGCTTTCGCCCCCGGCTGAACTTTCTCACACGCCTCAATCATCAAATGAGCGTTCTTTTCCGGAGAGAAGCGTCCGGAAAACCCAACAACGAAGTCTTCCTGCGTAAAGCCAAGGCGACGTCGCATTTCCTCACGACTCTCCCGGCATGCAATATGACGCTGATCAACTCCGTTCAGGATGACAGTCG
>JBIIIF010000224.1:0-11826 GCA_044235005.1 Planctomycetaceae bacterium
ATGAATCGACGAGCCCTCGCGAATGGCAAATGGTCGGGTTTCGGTGAAGTGCCTGATGGGCCGACGGACAAGCGAGTTCCCGTGCTGGCAGCTTATGATGTCGAAGGAAAACTGATCGCGGTGCTGGCGAATTATGCGTGTCACTGCACCACGGAAACCGGCGAGTTCAATCAGATCAGCGGCGACTGGGCCGGCTTCGCCGCAGATATGCTCGAAGCCAATCACCCCGGCGCGGTGGCGTTGATTGCCATCGGTTGCGGAGCTGATGCGAATCCGTCGCCGAGAGGAACTCATGAGCAGGCGAAGGGGCATGGGCGGACGATTGCGGATGAGGTCACGCGCATCCTGGCGAGCGGCAGAGCATCAGCCCTCCGAGATCACGCGCCTGATGCATCGAAAACAGAACAAGAACAGAACGCACTCGGAGGGCTGACGCCCAACCGCTCGCCGAACGCATTATTACATCGCATCAACCCCGCCATCCTCTGCAACATGGCTCGCATCGATCTGCCACTCGGGCCGATCCCGTCGCGAGAAACCTGGGAACAACAAGCTAAAGAACCCGGAGTCACCGGTTCGCGAGCTCGCTACTTTTTGCAGATGCTCGACGAAGGCAAACCGATCCCGACCACGATCCCCGACTATCCCGTACAGACGTGGTGCTTCGGCGATGATCTGGCGATGGTGTTCCTGGGCGGCGAAGTTGTTGTCGATTATTCAATCCGCATGAACGACATGTTCGACAGCGATCGTTTGTGGATTAACGCGTACTCGAATGATGTGCCTTGTTACATCGCCTCGGCGCGAGTTCTTCGTGAAGGTGGATACGAATGCGATTCGTCGATGCTGTTTTATCGTCGGCCAACAAGACTGGCTCCGGAAGCGGAAGATGTTCTGTGCGATGCCGTGCAGAAGATCATGCCGCACAAGTTTTATTCGGAGAAACTGCAGCAGGACTTCCCGGCTCCCAGGAGTCCCGAGGAATCTCTGAAGACAATGACGACCAAGCCCGACTTGCGAGTTGTGTTGGCCGCATCGGAGCCGCTGATTCGTGATCCTGTTGCATTTGATTGGGATGAACGAGGTCGGTTGTGGGTTGTGGAGATGGGGGATTATCCCAAAGGGGATGGCTACCGAGGTCGCGTGCAGATGCTCGAAGATACCGACAAAAACGGCGTCTACGACAAAGCCACGACGTTCCTCGATAACCTCGCGTTCCCGACAGGCATTCATTGCTGGCGAGGCGGCGTGATTGTCACGATGGCTCCGGAAATTTTCTATGCGGAAGACACAGACGGCGATGGCAAAGCCGATGTTCGTGAGACGATGTATCGAGGCTTCGTCGAAGGCAATCAGCAGCATCGAATCAACGGTTTGCGGTGGGGATTGGATGGCTGGTTGTATCTGGCGAATGGAGATAGCGGCGGGGAGATTACAGGGACGGGGTATGTGCCCGGCGAACCTTCAGTCGAGCAGGCGAGCGATGGGCGTCAACCCGCCGGTACGACGAGCGGACTGATCGATGAAACTACCGGCCGGTTGACACCGGCCGCTCGCCAGGTTGTGAATCTTCGTGGCCGTGATCTTCGCATCAACCCGGATACGAATGAACTGGATACCGTCTCAGGGCAAACTCAGTTTGGTCGCGAACGCGACGACTTTGGCAACTGGTTCGGCAATAACAACTCCAATCCGATCTGGCAGTATGTATTGGAAGACCGCTACGTTCGCCGGAATCCTCATGCCGGGATTTCGCAGGTGACAGCGCCGGTTGCTGTGCCCCCCGGCGCAGCTCCGGTTTATCCCACAAGTCGCACGCTGGCTCGGTTCAATGACTTCGCGTTTGCGAATCGATTCACGTCCGCCTGCAGCACGATGATCTATCGAGACAACTATCTGGGCGAACAATACTACGGCAACGCATTTACCTCCGAGCCTGTTCACAACCTCGTGTCGCGACT
This sequence comes from Planctomycetaceae bacterium, assembly GCA_044235005.1. Taxonomy (GTDB): domain Bacteria; phylum Planctomycetota; class Planctomycetia; order Planctomycetales; family Planctomycetaceae; genus SXXK01. The sequence continues at coordinate 1,962 of JBIIIF010000224.1, forward strand.
GGTGATGACTCGCGATGGTTACGGCTTCAAGGGCGAGCGAGCGGCCGATGAGCAGCAGTCGGAGTTTCTCTCATCGTCCGACAACTGGTTCCGTCCGACGATGATCCGGACTGGTCCCGACGGAGCGATCTGGGTCGCCGACATGTATCGCGCGGTGATCGAGCATCCGGAATGGATTCCGCCTGAGTATCAGCGGAAGATGAATCTCTACGCTGGCGGCGACATGGGGCGAATTTACAGGATTGTTCCGGCGAGCGAATGTTGCGGGGATTCGGCGAGCGGGGCGGCGTCAGCCCCTCGAGAAAACGGCACTGATGCTTCGCAACAACCAAACCCACTCCGAGGGCTAACACCCTCCGTTCGCCAGGGCAATGATGCACACGGAGAGCAGGCGCCCAGCGGCTCGACGGAGTTTTACGATGGAGATCCTGCATCGACTGACGAAGCGAAAGCTGCAAGGCTCATTTTGACGGAGCGAGATGGCTACTTTGACAAGCCGTGGAACGAGATTCCTTTGGTCCAACTGCGGCAGCGGGTTCAAAGTTCCAATGGCTGGTGGCGTGATACCGCGCATCGGATATTGATGCACCGAATTCACGAACTGGACTCACGAGATATCACGGCGTTAGTTCAGGCGGCGACGGGTGATGCAAATGAAGCGATCGCCGTTCAAGCCGGTTCTTTCTTGTCGTCTATCTGCGAGCACCTCGGTTCCGAACAGGCCATTGCAGCAAGAGCCGAAGCGATCCCCGCGTTGTTGACTGATGTACGGCCAGCAAGCCGCAGAATGGGTCTTCAGATGGTGGAATCATCCGAAAGTGAAAGACCTGCCAACGACCTTGTGATGTCGACGCTGGAGGGCATGACATCCGACGAGGATCGCTCTGTGCGACTGCAGTTGGCAATCTCGTCAGGACAAATCAATCGTCAGAAAACATCGGTCATCATCGCAAAGCTTTTGCAGCGAGACTTTAATGACAACGTCATTCGTAATGCTGCGATCTCATCGTTGACTGCCCGCAACATCGAAAACGTACTCACCGAGACGCTTAAGCTCGCGCCAGAAAATCCCAACGAACAACTTGTTGGTCTGCTCCTGGGACAGGCCGCCGCGATGGAGCAGCAGGACGCCGTCACGGGGCCACTGCTGGCACTGATTACATCCCTCAAACCGGACGCAACAGCAGCAGGAATTGATTCACTGGCCAGCACCATGTCCAGTGTGCTGAATGGTGATATCGCGACCAGACTTCAAAGTAACAGGACATTCCTCGAAGCCATAAACGCTGCGGGCGAGGTTGCACAGGAGATCGCTCGAGATGAAACCACGGAGGTTGATCGACGTGCAGCTGCAATTCGATTTGCTGGCGTTTCGTCGCTCATCACAGGCAGCAAGTCTCTCGAGCTGGTTCAGTTCCTGACACCTCAGACCCCATTCGCTATTCAACTGGCCGCCGTGCAGTTGATGGGGCGAGACTTTAATCAGGAAGTCGTCGATCAAGTCGTCAGCAAATGGTCGAGTCTTGATCCGTCCGTCCGAGCAGAAGTGATGACCAACATGCTCAAGCGAGAGAACTCCATCGAATATCTGCTTGATCGAATTGAAGCGGGAAATCTCTCGGCGGGAGATCTGGATGCATCACAACGTGATCGGTTGATCAATCACGGTACTGCGATCATCTCTGAACGCGCTCGCAAGGTGTTGGGAGAAGAAATGCGTTCGGTGCGATCCGCGGTCGTTGACGACTTCAAATCTCAACTTTCAAATTTGAAATCGGAAATTTCAAAAAACGAACAGGCAGCCGCAGGCAAGCTGGTCTTTGAAAAACGATGTGCGACGTGTCATCGGTTGCAGGACATCGGCAAGGAAGTTGGAGCTGATCTTGCGGCGTTGAAGGATCGGTCGACGGACGCTTTATTGACTGCGATTCTGGATCCGAACAAAGCGGCGGAGTCCAGGTTTCTGGTTTACACCGTGGTCACGAAAGACGGGCTGCAGCATTCGGGGATGCTGAAAGGTGAGACCAGCGGCAGTTTGACTTTGATTGGTAATGACGGCAAAGAAATCACCGTTGTGCGAGCGGACATCGAAGAGCTTGTAGGTTCGCAGAGATCTCTGATGCCGGAAGGGCTGGAGAAAGATCTTTCCGCGGTCGACATTGCGAATGTGATCGCGTTTGTGCAGTCAACGGGCACACCGTGGAAGCGGTTTGACGGGAATGCTCCGAAGTTTGTCGCGGCCAACGCTGATGGTTCGGTGACTCTGCCGGCGTCTGCGGCGGAGATTTACGGCCCGAGTCTTATCTTCGAAGAGAAATACGGAAATCTTGGCTACTGGCTCTCTGCGGATGACTACGCCAGATGGACATTCGAAGTGCCGAAGTCCGGACACTGGACGGTTGAGTTCGACTTTGCGTGCGACGACAGCAACGCGGGCAGTCTGGTCAAGTTCTCCACCGGCAATCGCATGTTGACAGCTCGCGTGCCTGGCAGCGGGACGTGGGACAACTATCAAACCTGGCAGGCCGGTACGATCGATCTGCATCGAGGCCGCGGGCAGTTGATCATTACGGCTACGGAGAAGCCTCCGTTCGCGTTGATTGATTTGCGAGCGGTGAGATTGATACCGCCGAAGTAAAAGTGGCACTTGTCTGATCCGGCAGCCCAAAAGGAGAAGACATTGAAGAATGGTGAAAATCTCTACGATGTGTCTCAGGTCCGTGTTGATCATGAGCATCCAGAGCAGGAACAGAATCCCTATGCACCGCCGATGACAATGGACACTCGTGAAAGTCAGACAAATCCTGAACCCCACAACGAGTTTGCGAGTGGTAGTACGAAGATTCGCGTGCTTCCCATGCTCGCGTTTGTTGTTCTCGGAGTAATACTCGGGCAGTACTTTATTTCCTCCGCGATATTTCCTCCGTCTCGCCATGTCCTGCAGCAATTTCGAGGAGCAGCGATTGGTGCTTTGCTGGGCGTGCTGATGTATGCGATGATTGAATACTTTTATCCTCAGGAAAGCTGATCGATGTCTGTCAGGAATCGGCAAGCAGCTTAAGGGCTTCAGTCGAGGCTCTTGAGATGTCCTGATTGAGCACAGCAATTCGCTTCTGAATTGTGGAGTCGTTAAAGACTTCGTCCATCAGAGTCTTTAACTGAATCGACGCGTCAAAAATGTTACGAAAGGCCTGTCTGACACTGCATGGTTTTTCATCGTGCGGCAGGGAGCGTTCAGAGGAAAACCCGGGGATTGACTGAGCTACTTCGGCGGGCGGTTTAAGCCTTGATGCGATAAAATCGGCAAGCGATTCTGCGAAGTGGCGTTCTTCTGAGCTCCAGTCACGAACCGGGCCGACATGCTTGTGGCAGACGACACCCGTGAGACGCCCCTCATGAAAAATACCTGCATCCAGAATCGACGTAATTCCGAGAGGCTCGCAGTAGCCCGCATGGAGGTCCACGGTCCATGGCAGTGCTTCCACGATTTCAGCAGGCAACGAGCGTCGACGCTGAAGTGAGGCGACGTAAGAAGAGATCGCTGTCACATCGAGAGTGATTCCGGCGGAGTGTGTTCCTTTTGACATTTGATAAACATTGACACACTTGAGAATCCTGTCGTTGTCTTCAAGGAACCAGATTCCGACTCGCTCCACTTTAAGAGCTGCAGCAGCAAGTTGACAGACGAATGGATAAATCGAATCCAGGGAAGTCGCAGCGGGCAAGTGTGCCAGAGTCATCCTGGCAATCTCAGTGGGCAGACTCGGAAGAGGTCCCCGTCTTCCCACAGCCATAGACTCAACTTCAGATTCTACGCATGACGACACAGCTGCGTTGGCGGCGGGGCACACATCAGAACTTTGGGCTCCATCTATTGAGCCTTCCCCCACTACGCGTCAAATGTTTTAGCACTCGCCTGTCGCCTGGGGTGTCGTCGCTGAGTTCTGTAGATCCTCCTTGCCGAGGAGGATTTCGCGGCTGGCCGCGAACTTTGCGCAACGGGATTGATAAAACCAGTCGCGATCCTAGGCCCATTGCACACACGGTTCGCTTTTTGGCAATACGACGATCCGTTCCGGCAGCCTTCTGGCGATGTTGTGACGGGACAAGCTTGCCCTGAAATCATGATCAAATAGACTCACGAGTAAATGGGCATTCACAAGTGCTGTGATTGGCCCTTTCACGCAGTGTGTTTCTGGACGTTTGCAGATCCTGCCGGGATCCCGTGCCGGTTTCGTCAGACACTCTGACTCGCCTGCGGATGATCTTTGCTGAGATCACCGCAGCGTTGATGAGATGGGTTTTGTCGCTGACTGAAAAGCGGACTCTGGGAGCTCGATGGACTGCCACTGCGAGAATAACTGTGACCGATCAGCCTTCCTTAGAGCCCAGGTCAATGACAGAGAACGAGATACATCAGGCGATCGGGTCCGAGGGCATTGGGCGTCTTGTGCGAGCGTTCTATCAGCAGGTGCCGCAGGATGATGTGCTTGGGCCGATGTACCCGGCAGGTGATCTTCCTGGGGCTGAGGAGCGTCTGCGGTTGTTCCTGATTTTTCGCTTTGGCGGCCCGCAGGATTATCTGCAGCATCGGGGGCATCCGAAGTTAAAGCTCCGGCACGCACCATTTTCTGTTGATCAACGGGCTCGCGATCGCTGGGTTAGCCTGATGGATGCGGCACTTGAAGAATGCTGCTTTCCTCAGGACGTCTCGCAAGTCATTCGAGACTTTCTCGGGCATGTCGCGACGTTCCTGATCAATCGGTAAGCACTGTGCATCAGAAGGCGAGTTCAGTGCTCAGGGTTGGGGGCGGCGAGTGAATTCGAAGTCGGGCCGCGCGGCGAGCGCAAGCGATTCAGTTTCCCCAGTTCGTTTGTTTGTGATCTGTTGAGTTGAGGTGTGTGACCAAATGATGGGTGTTAGTGAAGAATATCGATTCCGGAGATTGCTGTTCGTTCTGGTGTCGTTTGTGATTGTTCGTGGCCCGTTATCTTCGCACATGCCAACAAAACGTGCAGAGACCGTATGCCCTGTGAGTGAACGATTTGGGGAGTCGAGGCTCTGGCATGTAATCGGATGGCGACCCTATATTGCCGGGAAGTTTGTAAGCGATGCCTGACCGATCATCGATTGTCATGGTGCTCAATCACAATCCATGAGACGGCCGTCTGGCGTCGTCAAATCGTTCATGATCAAGCCTGTCATCTCGTCGGTGTAATGAATCAAATCGCATCGGATGATAGAGGGGAGTTCATCCTGATCGCGAGGCTCGCGATGGTCATTGGCCATGTGGGCGGAACGTGGGCTTTCGTGGTTTTCTGCGTCTTGAAGGTGGCTGACGGGATTGAAGAAGGAAATGTGGGGACTAGAGTGTCCGAGTTTCTCCATGCCTTGTTGCAACAAAGCCGTCATCCTGCCCGCATTGTCAATGCGATTGTGGGGTTATTGTGTACTGAGCGACTCGAACTTCAGGATCGTTCGTCATTTGTGCGGCGTAGTCGCTTCTGGTTGAGGTTTATGAACATGTGACCGGACAATCCCGGCCGAATCTATGACCCAATGCACAGGTGATGTCGTCGGGAGGAGAGGCTTCTTTTGAAAAGAAAATCATCCTCTGATGGCTGTGATGCGTTCCTCAGCACCAACTCATTGATTCGTGTGTGCGGGAAAATTGAGTTGAAAAGGCCGCTAAAAATTTAATCACATGAACACCCTGACGGGTGTTTTTCTGGGTTTCTCTTGTTTTTGTGGCATGAAAAATGCATTACTCTAGCCATTGTCTTCAGAATGTTGCACTAATGCATCATCGGGAATCTGCCTAGGGCGTGATTTTTTGTGCTGGCTCTCTGAATTATTCATTTTTTAACAATTTATTCGTGTGATTTATTGAATCCGTTAGCGTTTGAATCCTAGATTTACTTTGCTTGTCTGGAGTCGCCGACGGCGGCGGCTTCAACTTTTGTTCTATTTGGAGGTGTTTTGTGAAAAGTCCGTCCTGTCGATCCCTGCGAACGCGTGGTTTCACGTTGATCGAACTTTTGGTCGTGATCGCGATCATCGCTATCTTGATCGCGCTTCTGCTTCCTGCTGTTCAGCAGGCACGCGAGGCAGCCCGTCGTACGCAGTGCAAGAACAATCTCAAGCAGATTGGGCTGGCAATGCACAACTACCACGACATTTTCAATACTCTGCCGCCTGGCTACATCACTCGGTTTGCGAATTTGGTGATTTCTGGGGAGCAGGGTCTTTACGGATGGGGAGCATCGATTCTGCCTCAGGTTGAACAGGCAAATCTGTTTTCGACACTGAATGTCGGAAACGTACCGCTTCAGGCGATGCTGGCCACCCCGGCAGGGCTGGCGGCTCTGCAGACGCCACAGCCGAATTTCCGATGTCCATCGGATACTGGACCGACCTTGAACAACTTCAAGTCAACCCTGGCGGGTGCACCAAACTGGTACAATCGAAATGCGACGACCACTGGGACGAACGAAATTCCGATTGCAACTTCGAACTACGTGATGGTTGCCGGTACAGGAAGCAGCACATCGCCACCGGCATCGCCGGGAACTACGACTACTCCTCCGCTGGGTGTCGGCTTCTCAAATTCCAAAATCAATTTCCGGGACATTACGGACGGAACCAGCAATACTTTGATGGTTGGAGAGCGAGCCTGGAAGTACGGTCAGGTAATGGGTGGAGCTGCTACGGCCTTAGGCTTCAGTGCGAGTGTGAATTTTCAGGACAACGTCGCAGCAGTGAAGGGCGGGATGCTTGGGGTAATTGGCATCGGTTATGACGGCATCAACTGGTCAGCGACGAATGCTGACCATCAGCCACGTGGCTTCTCCAGCGTGCATGTGGGTGGTGCTCAGTTCGTGATGTGTGACGGTTCAGTCCGGTTCATCAGCGAGAACATCGACTACAGGTCAACCTCGCCGAATGTTGATCCTGCCTTGTGGGCAACAACGACGTTTGCTCGTCTGCTTTGCCGCAACGATGGTCAGGTTATTGGTGAGTTCTAGTTGTTCATCGAGTCAGTCTGACTTGAGCCCGGTGCCATTTCGGTGCCGGGTTTTATTTTGTATATGGATAATCAATTTAATTCTGCAATTCGCGGGTTTCGTTGACACAGTCTGTTGTGTCAAGGGCCTGCAAAAGGATCTGAAGACTGATGTTAAACTGTTCAAAGAAGGGCCTGTTGGTATTTGCTTGTGCCCTGTTTAGCTTTTCAGCGGGCTGTGGCGGCAGCACTGACCAGCCTGAGCTTGGCGATGTGTCCGGGGTTGTCACACTTGATGGCAAACCCGTGGCTGGAGTGAATGTTGTCTTCAAGCCGGATGTAGGCCGTGCTGCTGCAGCAAATACGGATGCTGAGGGTAACTACACTCTGCAGTACCTTGAAGGAGTTGAAGGCTGCAAGCTTGGCCCCAACACTGTCAGTTTTGACTGGCCGCCGGGGGCAACGAGTGCAGTTGGCATTCCAGCAAAATACAACGGTGATGCTGCATTCAAGTTTGAAGTGAAGGCGGGCTCTAACACGTTTGATCTGAAGATGGAATCTGATGGCTCACCGGCAGTTAAGCCGCTTGAGCAATAGTTTGGTTCCGAAATGGATGTTAAAGAAAGCTCGCCGTCACCTGACTGCGAGCTTTTTTCGTTAACATTACCCATGCCGAGATCCTTTGACCGTGTTTCATTTTTGTAGCTTTGAGGTGGTTGCCGTGCGAGTTTTTTCCCTCCTGCTTGGTCTTCTGATCGCATCGACGGGGCTTGGAGAAGAATTTCGAGTTCTGCCCTATGTTCAGAACCCTGCCCCCAATGGAATCACCATTCGATGGCTCAGCAATTCCAGTGAACCAGGCACTGTTGAGTTCTCCGGGCGCGAGCATGATTCGATCAAATCGACGCCTGCTCAGGCCTCGGCATTGAGCTACAACTCGTTCAAAGAAGAGCCCGGCGGTCCTCATCCGGCGCTGCCATGGATGCACTCTGTGCGAATCGAAGGACTGAAGACTTCCACCGAATATAAGTACACAGTGACTCAGGGCCAGGAGGCTCACTCGTCATCATTCCGAACGGCACCTGGAAAGGATGAGGCTGTCAGGCTGATCGTGTATTCCGATTCAGAAACAGAACCGGAATCATCGACCACGGATCCCGTCGCGTGGCCAGCATCGACCGGCAGCAATCGTCCGGATGGCGTCAAGAACTACCTCGTCAATCAAACCGCCGGTTACATCGCGAACTGCAACGTGATGGCTGATCGCAAGCCGAATCTGATCCTGCTGGTGGGTGACCTTGTTGAGGCTGGTGGTGAGCAGCGAGACTGGGACGAATTCTGGCGTCACAATGCCGGCCAGTACGGCACTTTGGCCAGCAGCATTCCTATTCTGCCATCCCTCGGCAACCACGAAAACTATGGTGGTCCGGGCGGAGGATACGAAGCGGCGGCCGCAAATCTGGCAACCGACAAATATCTGACTTACTTCGATGTGCCCGACAATGGGGCGACCAACCCAAAGCACAAAGGGCGGTACTACCGGCTTGATTATGGCCCCTTGACTCTGATCTCGCTGGACTCCAGTGACGGACTGCCTCACAAGTCTGCATCTGATACCAATCACAATCTGGAAGGCAGCCATGCTCCTGACTTTAATCCGGGGTCCGAACAGTATCGCTGGCTGGAACTGCAGCTGGCCGACGCCCGGAAGAAGAGTCGCTTTACCTTCGTGCAGTTTCATCACACGATGTTTGGCTCTGGCCCGCACAGCGTTCCTTTTGGTCAGGATGGATTCTCCGGGCAGGCCGGGATTCCGATGCGAGTTCTTCTGCCACTGTTGATGAAGTACGGAGTTGATCTGGTCTTCTCCGGCCATGATGAAATGCTGGAGCGTTCGTATGTCGAGGGTGAGGAACAATTGGCCGATGGTCAGATGTGTCCACACGCCATTCATTTTTATGACGCGGGGATCGCTGGCGATGGCCTGCGAGGTCCCTCCGTGGGCTTCGATAATCCGCATCGCCAGTTTCTGGCTCACGAAAACGCGCCGGAAGTCTGGGAGAATGGAAAGTTGATCTCAGGCGGCAAGCATTATGGCCACCTGGAAGTCGACGTGCAGCCGGGGAAAGATGGCAAGTGGTCGATTGAAGTCACGCCGGTATATGCCTTTCCGAAGGTTGACGAGCAAGGCCAGGTTATCTGGGAACGCCGAACCTACGCTGATGTCGTGCGAGTCACGGAGTGATCCATTGATTTCTTGCCGGCAACGATTTCGTTGAGCGGTCAGTGGGCGATTCGCCTGCGATGTCGGCCGCAATGATATCGGTTGCACAAAGGCCCGCGGCAAGCTGATCCGCTAAGATCAGCCGTACAGAGAGCATGCCACGTACAGAGAGGGTGCAATTGGCCCTTAGGCGGAGGGTCGAAGTCGGTAGCGGAAATCTGATTGCGCCGGTATCGTTGGGGTCGGGTAGTGATCACGGCTGCGAGGAAATGCGAAGGATGGATGCTGCATGGGATTGGGAATTGATCCGACAAATGACTACGTCTTCCGGCTGGCGTTTGGTGATCCCGCGAATTCAGATTTGCTGATTCATCTGTTGAATTCGATTCTGGAGCTGTCGTCGCCGATCGTCGAAGTGGAGATACTCAACCCGTTTGTTGAGCAGGAATTTGAAACGGACAAACTTGCGATTCTGGACATCAAAGCGAGGGACTCGGACGGGCGATTGCTGAATGTGGAGATGCAGAAATCGGTGACCCCTGCACTTCGAGAACGTTTAGTCTACTACGCGGCATGTCTTTGTTCCGGTCAGTTAGTTGAGGGTGATGCGTATGCGGATCTCTGCCCAACGATCGTG
>JBIIIF010000038.1:0-38093 GCA_044235005.1 Planctomycetaceae bacterium
TTCACAGGAACTTGGTTTCTGATTGAAAAAACGTCATTGCAAGTCCTATGCCGTCGCGTAAGTCCACCTGATCTGTGGTGTTCAGGTGACGAGCTGCCTTAAAATTGAACAGCGAGCGTAAAAATTGAACACACCAAAGAGTACAGCCCTTTAGAAACCTGCAATGCGTCTTGCCGGCAGAATCTATGAGCATTCAGTTTTTGCTTCTCCTGCTGTTTATCGGCCTGATGGCCGGACGAGTTTCCTCCGTCTGGGCTGTCGCACTGATTGAGGATTCGATTCGATGCGGTCTGCGCCGCTGCGACTCCTGTAATCAACCGTTTTCCTACGTTCGCCAGTTGTTGCTTTGGTACCCCGGCATCCGTTGCCCTGCCTGTAAAGCTCCGGACAGACTTTGGCCTTTCTGGGCCACTCTCGCAATCTCCATAACCTTTGCGGGTTTCGGATGGCTTCTCCTGACGCAAAGCTGCCAAACCGTCGTCGAAGTTCAGCCCTCTCAATCGCTGTGGCAGAATCGCCTTCCCTTTCATTTGATATTCATCTTCCTCCTGGCGACAGCGACGACAACGGACTACCTCGATTACTCAATCTTTGATTCGGTTGTCGTTCGAGGAGCCCTGTTTGCCATCATCACTGCAACATTTAGCGGCGAGCTACAACTTATTCACGTCTGGGTGGACTGGAGCTTTGATAACATGCCCATTCCAAGCCCACAAAATCCGGCCGTTACCGTGCCGCATTTTGGCCCCTATCTTCCCGAATGGATGAAGGGACATCAACGTCTCCATGGATTCGTGTGGAGCATATCCGGGGCTGCCATGGGAGCGGGTCTCATGTGGATGGCTCGCGTCGTGTCGCGTCTGATCCTCGGGATGCCGGCGATTGGATTTGGAGACGTCACGCTGATGGCAATGATCGGCGCATTTCTTGGATGGCAGCCCACACTGTGTGCGTTAGCCATCGCTCCGCTCGTTGGGCTGATTCTGGGACTCGGTGGTCGCATCCTCACCGGCCGTGCTTTCGTCGCGTTTGGTCCCTATCTCTGTATCGCCGCGTTCCTGGTTCTCTGCACCTGGGGATACCTCTGGGAAGGATTGCGACTGCGAATGGTCTTTAGTCATTGGCCGACCATCGCCGGGATGGTCGGAGGCGCTTTTGCCGCATTCTGCCTTCTGCTTGTGGGCTTACGCATTTTTCGAGAAACTCCGGCGGCGAAACTTCGTTAGCCCACAGGTGATTTCAGTACCCTGCTCGGACGAGACTCGGTTATGGGAGAATCTGAGATACTCGTGATTGGAAGATCGACACAACCAGAATTCAGGACTGTTCTTCGATGCTGAGTCAAACACCGTTACTGATTTTGACTGTGATCCTGCTGATGTCGGCCAATGCCCTTCAAGCAGATGAGGAAGCAACGGCAGCTCGCGATACCATCAGGGAAGAATTCTTGACGACCGCACAGCCCTTTCTCGGTGAATTCTGCGTGGCATGTCATGGCCCCGACGTAACCAAAGGTAGTCTCCGTCTCGATCAGCTGGACACCGATCTTTCACATGCGTCAAACCACCAGCGATGGCGACATATTCTGAACCGCGTTCGCTCTGGTGAGATGCCTCCACCGGGGAACGCTCAGCCGAGCGAATTACAGATCACGGGCTTTCTTGAGGCTCTCGCTACGAATCTGGATTCCGCTGCGATCGCGAACCGCAATGATGGCCGTGTCATTTTGCGACGGCTAAATCGTACCGAATACGAGAACACTGTTCGTGATTTGTTCGACATTGATGTTTCTGTCAGAGACATGCTTCCGGAAGATTCGATCTCCCACGGCTTCGACAATGTGGGAGAGGCTTTGAATATTTCGCCGGTATTGATCGAGCGCTATCTGGAAGCGGCCGATTCCGTCCTGAATGCCGCGATTGCTCCTGTACATGCAGAAGAAAGCCGCACTGAACGATTCGACCTTTACGACTCATTGCCGAAATGGTTCCTGGCGGGAACGTGGAAGCAGGAAGAAGGAGTCATCCTGTTTCGCAGTGGTGGTGACTCAGCATCAGATCTCCGGAAATTCAAAGCTCCGGCTCCCGGACGATATCGGTTTCGCATCTCAGCGTCTGCTCATAACTCAGACACACCGTTGCCTATGGCCGCGCTGCTGGGCAACTTTGTTGTCAGCGGCAATCCAACTCGGCATCTTGGCTATTTCGATGCTCCGCCAGGAGAACCGAGCATCATTGAGTTCGAAAAAAAACTGCTGGCAAAAAATGACACCATCAAGGTGACTCCCGTTGCTCTTCCGTTCGTATATCTGAAACAGGAGACGATGCAGGAGTATCCCGGTCCTGGTTTGCACATCCACTGGATAGAAGTCGAAGGTCCGCTCCCAGAGAAATGGCCAACAGAAAGCTATCGCCGAGTCTACGGAGATGTCGATCCAAAAACGGCCTCGTTGACGGATGCAGAAAGCCTCCTGAAAAAGCTCCTTCCCAGGGCATTCCGTCGTCCATTACAGCCCGGCGAAGAACGTAATTACACGGATCTTGTCGGCGCCGCTCTGAATTCCGGCCAGAGTTTTGAAGAGGCCTTCCGGATCGGAATCAAGGCCGTGCTGACGTCTCCGAAGTTTCTTTATCTTCGAGAAGCAAAAGGCCCGCTGGACGACTACGCTCTGGCATCACGGCTGTCCTACTTCCTCTGGAACACGATGCCTGATGAAACACTGCTGTCACTGGCCGACAAGCAGGAATTGCATCAACCACAGACTCTGCGTGCTCAAGTGGAGCGAATGCTGCAACACCCAAAGGCTCAGGCCTTTACCGAAAACTTCACGGGGCAGTGGTTGAGTCTACGAGACATCAATGCGACAACACCGGACAAAACTCTCTACCCGGAGTTCGACGAACTTCTGCAATGGTCATCCGTCAGAGAGACTCATCTTTTCTTCGAAGAACTGCTAAAAAGCGACCTCAGTGTCAAAAACTTCATTGATTCTGATTTTACGATGCTCAATGGACGGCTCGCGAAGCATTACGAAATACCAGACGTCCATGGTGTCGATTTTCGAAGGGTCGAACTGAAGCCGGAATATCACCGCGGCGGAGTGCTGACTCAGGCTTCAATCCTGAAAGTCACTGCGAATGGCACTTCGACAAGCCCGGTTCTGCGAGGCGTCTGGATTCTGGATCACATTCTCGGATCTCCGGCATCACCGCCACCTCCCAACGTTCCCGCCGTAGAGCCTGATATTCGCGGAGCGAAGACGATTCGCGAACAACTGGCCAAACATCAGGCCTCTGAGAACTGTGCTTCCTGCCACACAAAGATCGATCCTCCAGGATTTGCTCTGGAAAACTTTGACGTGATCGGCGGCTGGCGTACCCAATATCGTGTTATCGCTGAGCGAAAAAACTGGGTCAACAATCGCACAGGGCCGCTCGCTAAATATCTGGCCGCATGGCAATATGGACTGGGCGCAAAAGTTGAATTGGGAGACACTCTGGCGGATGGGCGGACATTCTCGGATATCAAGGAGTTCAAAAAACTGTTGCTCGACCGCCCTGAACAGATCGCCCGCAGTGTGACGGAGAAACTGATGATCTACGCAACCGGACACCCGATCAGTTTCAGTGATCACACAGAGATTGACAGAATCGTCACAGAAGCCAAATCCTCCGACTACGGACTAAGAACTCTTGTCCATGCAGTCGTGGCCAGTCATCTCTTTCAGACAAAGTGAGTCAACAATGCCCGTTTCAAATCGTATTTGTCGTCGGTCATTGCTTCGTGGTGCAGGCGTCACTTTGACCTTGCCATGGCTGGAAGCGATGCAGCCTCGCAGTAGTCAAGCAGCCGAAGCCGCGGAACCGCCACGGCGAATGATCTGCATCAACACAACGCTGGGCCTGCATACGCCGTATCTGTTTCCCACTGCGACCGGCAGAGACTACGAACTGACTCCGTATCTGGAGCCCATTCAGAACTTCCGTGATCAGTTCACGGTCTTCTCCGGGCTTTCACACCCCGAAGTGGATGGCGGTCATCCGGCAGAGTTATGTTATCTGACATCGGCTCCCCATCCGCGAGCCGACAATTTCAGGAACACGATTTCCCTCGATCAATTTGCCATTGAGCAACTCGTCCCCGACACGCGCTTCGGTTCGCTTGTGCTCGCTTCTTCGTCCAGTCGAGGACTCTCGTTTACTCGAAGCGGCGTTCCTATTCCTGCCGACGAGCGGCCATCACGGATCTTTCGCAATATGTTTGTGAATGGAACCCCTGCAGAGGTCGATCAACAGGTCCAGCGTCTGAAGCAGGGACAGAGCGTGCTGGATGCGGTTCTTTCTGAGGCGAACGATTTTCAGCGAGAACTCAACCAGCAGGACCTGAACAAGCTGGAAGAATATTTTACGTCTGTGCGCGAAGTTGAACAGAGATTGGTCAAGGCTCAGGAATGGGCTCGTCGCCCCAAGCCCGAAGTCAGTTCGAAACCTCCTGTGGACATCGCCAATGCCGTTGATGTTCCCGCGCGAGTTCGACTCATGATAGACCTGATGCATCTGGCAATTCAAACCGACTCCACAAGATTCATCACCTTTGCACTCAATGGGCTCAATGCTGTTCCTACGATTCCCGGTGTCACACAGGACTGGCATAACCTTTCACATCATGGCCAGGATCCCGCAAAGCTTTCCGAGCTGAAAGTTGTCGAGCTTCAACAAATGCAACTCTTTGGTGAACTGCTTGCGAAACTGGGTGACTCATCTGAAGGCAGCGGATCACTGCTGGATCGCACGATCGTTTTATTCGGCAGCAATCTCGGCAACGCCAGCAGTCACGACAACAAGAACATGCCGATCATCGTTGCCGGAGGCGGATTTCAGCACGGACAACATCTTGCCTTCGATCCGCTGAAGAATCCTCCGCTCTGCAACTTGTACGTCCAACTTCTCCGACGACTTGGCGCGAATGTGGATTCGTTTGGCTCCAGCAATGGAACGATTCCCGGGTTTGAACTGGCCTGATCTGCCCTTTTTGACGTCGCCTAAAACAACTCCCGAATCGGAGTCCCGTGAGTCAAAGCAATGGGGCGACCGGAAGGGTCCGGCAGATGCAGATGAGGATCGATTCCAAGGAAGTGATAAATCGTTGCCAGAATGTCGTGAGGATCGAGCGGTCTGTTGGAAGGACGCGCTCCGATCGCATCTGTTGACCCAATCACCTGTCCCATCGGCATTCCACCTCCCGAAATCAAAATCGACATCGCACTCGGCCAATGATCTCGACCGACTTTGCCATCCCTGTATTCAAGTCGTGGCGTCCGCCCGAACTCACCCGTGACGATCAACAGCACATCCTGATCCAGCCCTCGTTCATACAAATCGTTGATTAACGTTGTCACCACGTGGTCGTACGCCGGAAGTCGGGCGTGCATGGCTTTGGTCATGTCCCAGTTCACCGCATGATCGTCCCAATTGTGTGCGTTTGAATCAGGACCATTGCCGCGAGAACAGAACGTGACGAACCTTACTCCCGCCTCAACAAGTCGTCTCGCGGTCAGGGCTTCCTGTCCTTCGCCGGGGCCGTAGAGCTCTCTCGTCTTTGCGTCTTCCTGTGATAAGTCAAACGCTTTCTGTGCGGCTCCGGACATGACGACTTCCAGTGCCCGTCGACCGAATTCATCCATCACCGACATGGTACCTGCTCGATCAATATCGCGTCTGAATCGATCCAATGACGTCCGGAGTCCGACTCGATCATTCATTCTTGTTGCATCGACCGACAGATGAGTATCCCGCAGACCGCCGTTGACGATCGGAACGCGGTACATGCCGCTCCAGAAACCTTCCGAAACACCAGCCGCATAATCAGGTCCATTCACCACAACGCCGTTGATTGCCACGGCGGCGGGCAGGCCTCGCTGACCGCTTTCCAGTAGCCGATTAGCGACAGCTCCAACCTGAGGATAATAAGATTCGTATCCAAACCCGGGCTTTAGTTTTCCAAAGCCGCTCAGAAATCGCCTGTGGCCGGCAAAATGGTCGGCTTCTTCGTGTGTGCATGATCGAATCAGTGAAAATCGATCTGCAATCTGCGCGTGCTTGGGAAGATATTCGCACACATCGATACCGGAGACGTTGGTTGAGATCGGGCGGAACGGGCCCCGAATCTCGGTCGACGCTTCCGGCTTCATGTCGTACGTTTCGAGGTGACTCGGCCCGCCGTGAGCAAAGTAGAGAATCACCGACTTCGCACGTTTCGCGAGGGCCCCCGCCGACTCATTGGCCCTCGCTTCCAGTTGCAGCAGATCCGCGAGCGACAAACCTCCGACGCCCAGAAAACCAGCGTGAAGAAAACGGCGTCGAGATTCGGTCAGGAACATCGCAGAGCTCATCAGAGAAAACATGATCTTGATCCAAACGATGATTTGTCAAAAACTCTGCATTAACAATACTCAACGAAATACAACACGACATCAGGAAAACAATTCTTTGATCGGTACG
Organism: Planctomycetaceae bacterium; assembly: GCA_044235005.1. Lineage (GTDB taxonomy): Bacteria > Planctomycetota > Planctomycetia > Planctomycetales > Planctomycetaceae > SXXK01. Next base: position 6,501 of record JBIIIF010000038.1, read on the forward strand.
CCCTGTTGCAGGAGTGGCACGGGACGATTCTGCCGGTCAGGAATCGTGGTCTCCGGATTAATCCCGACGACTCGATAAATGCTGGCCAGAAGATCTCCCGGAGAAAGCGGCCGGTCTACTGGCTCGCCACCGTCTTTCGTCGTTGAGCCGATGATCTGGCCCGTCCTGATTCCACCTCCGCTGAGCACTGCATGCATCGCTTTGGGCCAGTGAGCTCGCCCTGCTCCCGCATCAATTCTCGGCGCTCGTCCAAATTCCCCACAGGCGATCACAAGCACTTCGTCCTCGAGTCCACGTTCCTGAAGATCTTCCACAAGCGCAGAAAACGCCTGATCAAAAACCGGCAGCCTTTTGCGAAGATTCTTTTCAATGTCGTAGTGGTCGTCCCACCAGTCGACATCCTTTTCGTAGAGATTCACGGTCACGAAGCCTACCCCCGCTTCCACCAGTCGGCGAGCCTGCAATGTATACTGACCCCATGCATGTTGACCGTACCGTTCCTTCAAGGACTCCGGTTCGGCCGAAAGATCGAAAGCATCCCGCGCATTCTTGCCGGTGACGAGTTCGACGGCCTGCCGACGGATATCGTCTTCATCCTGAAGTTGTGGCATCTCCCCGACTTTCCGCCGCAAAAGATCCAGCGACTGTGATAACTCACGTCGATCCTGAAATCTCGAAATGGTTACTTCCGCAGGTAATGCAAACTCCGGTGGCCGATAGTTTCCCAGCTTCGGATTACCGCCACTGTTCAGCGCATTATGGCGAGCGCTCAGAAATGACGCAGTCTGGTAGAAGCCTGCATGAGTTCGATAGTCTTCCGGGACACAAACATAGCTTGGCATTCCCGTTTTTTCATCGCGACGAAAATAGGACATCACCGACGCCTGACAAGGATGCTGCTGCCCTGCCTGTCTTGCATTGAATTGCGGATAGCCGGTTTGGACAAGGTGCTGTGCATCGTCATGGACACTGTAAGAATGTGTCAACGACCGGATCACGGTCAGATGCTTTGCGATTCGAGCATGCCCGGGCATCAGATCACAGACCTGTAACCCTGGCAAAGACGTGTCGATCGGCTGAAACGGCCCACGAATTTCGGCAGCCGCTTCAGGCTTCATGTCGACCATATCGATATGCGATGGGCCGCCGGTCATCCACAGCAGAATGACGGATTTGGGAGGTCGGGACTGATTCTCGCCACTCGACCTTCGCATTTGCAAAACTTGATTGAGCGAAATCCCGCCCAAAGCCAGACTGCCGACTCGAAGAAAGCTTCGACGATTCTGAGCGTACCGGGCGTGCCCTGGGACTCCTGACTTGATCGACATAACAGGACTCACCTTGAAAGAAGGAAACTCTCGCTACATTCAGTCTTTCTGCGAAAGAAGGACGATATCGTCTGGCGTGCGATTTGCCCAAAGACATTGTCACGATCCGCTACACAAAAGCACCGCTCGTCAATTTCCCTGTACTATCTCCAAAGGATGACTCTGGTATTCCCATAGCACTGAGAATGCTGATATACAGGTTACACATCGGTGTGTCGTCCTGCTTCCAATGGCCACCATGCTGTATGCCCATTCTCGCACCGCCGGCCAACAACGTCGGCAGATTTCTGGGGTTGTGAGTTGTGCTGCATCCGCTGCCAAACAGCACCAGAGAATTATCCAATACGGTCCCATCCGCGTCTTTGTATTGCTGAAGCCTGCTCAGGAAGCCCGCGATCTGCTGACTCAGGAACAAATCGTACTTTGCAAACTCCAACTGCCCATCTTTGTCGCCGGCGTGGGACAGGTTGTGATGAGTTCTTGTCAGGCCCAATTTAATCGGGAACGTATCGCTGATTCCCATGCCGTCTTCGCGATTCAGCATAAAAGCAACAGACCGAGTAATATCCGCATCAAACGCCAGCGCGATCAGATCAAACATGTTGCGATAGTACTCCGCCGGTTCACCCTCGGTCGTCACATCGAGTTTCAGGTGCGAGTAATCCTGTGACTTCAGAGGAATATCAATCCATTTCTCTGACGCCGCCAGTCGCTGTTCAATCTCATTAAGTGATGTCAGATACTGATCCATCTTCTCGCGGTCAGACTGCCCCAACTGCTGATTCAAAGATTTCGAATTCACCAGTACGGCATCAACAAGTCTGATTCGCTTCTTCAATTGCTTTTGCTGAGCGGCGATGGATTCTTCGTTGCTGCGAAACAGCCGATCGAAAACTCGCTGAGGACTGTTTTCGGCCGGAATCGGCTTGCCTTCAAGGTTGTACGAAATCGTTCCCGTGCGTGACAGGAATCCAACGCCGGCATCGATCGACAGCACGAGTGACGGCTGACGGCAGTACTGTTTCGTGTGCTGAGCAATCACCTGATCCAGAGAGACAGTGTTGTAAGTTCCAGGTTTCGCGTTATGCAGCGGAGCACCGGTCAACCACATATCAGAACAAACATGAGGATCCGCCTTGGTTCCGTTCGGATGGTACAGCCCGCCCAGAAAACTCACATGCTCACGAAAAGGAGCGAACGGCTCCGTCGACTTGCCGAAAACAAAATCGCGGCCAATCTGCCTGGGGAACCAACTCCATTCATCAATACCGTTGGCCGGATCCGGCAGACACATTCCGTTGGCGGTGTACATTGCGCAGAATCGCCGTGGATTCTTTGCCGCATCATTGGAGGACGCATCCGCAAAGAGTTCAAGCCTCGGCAAAATTACCGCGACCCCGGCCGCCCCACGCAGAAACTGGCGACGATCAATTGTTGTAATTGGCAGCACGATGTGGCTCCTCGTTCTTGTTATGGCGATGAACTACTTCTTCAAAAACAAATCGCTGGTCACAACAAACCTGATCATATCCTGCATTCGGTATCCGTCCGCCTTCAACTGTTTTCCCGCTTCCTTCAGCCATTCGAGTTCATTATAGGTCAGACTACGGCCTGCCCCGTAACTGCTCAGATGCTTAAGTACACTGAAGGCTACCTGATCGATTCGATCATTCGCAAGATAGTTCCGCAGTCCGGCGAGGCCGGCCACCTCAGTACCATCCGGCAAAGTCGAATGAGCATCCGCAGGCTGCGTCTTAAATCGGCCAGCCGCATCGTATTGCTCGAAGGCAATTCCCCAGGGATCGATCCCGGAATGACATTTCGCGCATCCTTCCTGATTGCGATGGCGTTCCAGTTTCTCACGCAAAGTGCGTTCGGTTCCATCTTCTTTAAGCTGGGGAACATTTGGCGGCGGATCATCCGGCGGCTCAGCAATCATGCGACGGGCCAGCCAGGCTCCACGTTTGATCGGATTGGATTCGCGACCGTCGGACAGTCCCGCCAGAATTGCAGCCTGAGATAAAACCCCGCCGAGTTGCCCGGTCTTATGCGAGATCGCAGCAAACTGAAGGCCGTGCTCCGTTTGTTCTCCCAGTTCGTAGTAGCTGGCCACCGCGTCGTTAGCGATGATGAAGTCCGAATGAATCAGGTGACTGACAGAGAGGTTGTTGTCAATCAGATAGCGAACAAACTGTATGGGCTCCTCACGCAGTTGAGTTTTCGTATCGCGGGTCAGTCTGGGGAACCGTGAACGATCGACTTCAAGGACATCGAACTTCTCGAGGCTAAGCCATTGCGACGTAAACTCATGCACGAATTGCTCAGAACGAGGATCCTTCAGAAGTCGATCCGTCTGAGCAGTTAGATTTGCCTTCAGAGTGTTTCCAGCCGCCGCATCGAGTAACTCCTGGTCAGGTGGTGAATTCCACAGGAAGTAAGACAGCTTCGAGGCCAGCTCCCAATTGTCGACGTTTTCCGCTTCCGGACCGTTGCTGTTTTCAATCAGAAATAAAAACTGAGGCGATGTCAGTACGACCAACAGAGCATCCTTGATGCCTTGCTGAAAATCATGATTCTCCCTGAAAGAGCTCTCCCAAACCGAAACCACAGAATCCACTTCTGCATCCGTCACCGGCCGGCGCCAGGCTCGTGTCATGAATGATGAAATAATTTTGCGAGCATACAGCGAATAGTCCCCGCGATTCGGTGATTCAACAAATATGTTGCGATGCGTGGCAGGCGGCCATGCGTCATAAATCGGACCTTCGAATTCTACCGAATGGATCTTCAGGCGAGGCATTTCCCGCCCATCGGTGTACTCACTGCGCACACCAATCTCACGGATACCAGCGAGGTAGTTGACGTTGTTTTCTTCGACCGCCGGATACGGAAAATCATTGATCGCGCCGGTAAACGTGAACTCGGCTGGTTCCAAATTCGATACCGCCTGAGGCTTCCCGACAGCATTGAGCGTACTGCCACAATCTCGCCGAAGTCCAAGATGAACCCCCAGAGCAGACGCACGTTTCTCGAAGCGAGTAAACTTCACTGCCAGGTCACTTTCATCGCTCAATCTGGTCAACACAACTCGATTGATTCGAGTCTTCTCGCTCTTCGAACTGCCAAGACTCAAAGGACCGCCTGAAAGACGGACGACAAAAACAGCATGAGACTGTTCCGCATTGGCCACTTCAGGACTTGCATCCGCCGGATTGATATTCTTGATCTGACGAGAAAAATCTCGGTGTCCGATTTTGAGTCGCAACAAATGGTTCGGTTCGTTCATCACACAGGATACATCGACCTGATAAATCCCGGGCTGTTCAATGACCACAGATCCTTTAGACTCGTCGTCAATAGAAACGAGCTTCACAGAAGCCGATTCCACCGGACTCGGAACCGCCGGTGTGCCCTCAAGCATCAGGCCATCGTCATAGCGAGAGGCCCGCACGGTCACTCGAAAGTTGCCATGATCCGGAAGTGCTCTTAAAGAAATCTTGAAGTTGGCCATCGGGCCATAGGTGTTCGATTCACCAAAGATCTCCGGGCTTGGAATGGCAGGCCGAAGCAACAATCCGCCCGGCACAGCCTGATAGGGCTCTCCCAGAGGATAACCTTCCGTGCCTCGCATGCACGCAAACACCGCATGGTAGATACCGTCAAAGTGCTTCCACTGCCGGATCGTGTCGTTACCAACATAGCCCTCAATAAAATCGAACGATGACTGCATTGCATACGGCGTGTAGGCAAACGGCTTCTGTGGCTGAAGTTCAGTCACGACAAAATCCTGATTGTTCAGCAGCAGACTGTTCGCGCCGAGGATCAACGAGTCTTTGCAGGGATCAGGATTGATTCCCAGGCCGAGATCCATCCGAAAGTTCTGAACAGTTGGCTTTGAGTTTTCATCGACGATGCACAGGTCGAGAGATTTCTCGGCAATGTCGAAGTAATACTCCATCTGCAGCGGCGAAAGCCCGAGTACCTGCCCGTTGTTGGCAAAGCCGTCCTTCGAAACGCCGTCGGGAGGAAGAATATCCGAAAGGTTCTCCTCCAGCTTCAGCAATTCGCGCATCGTATTCCGATATTGTGAAACCGTCAGACGCCGAACGGAGCCATTCTTCTGAGTGTCTCTGGATCGAGCAACGTTTAACGCCTGCTCAATCCACTTCGACAGAAACTCATGCTCCTCTTTGGTCGGCTGAGGTTCATCGGCCGGAGGCATCGCGGCTTCATCCAACTGCTTGCCAATGTCACGCCAGAGGAAGAGATGGCGATCCTGCAGAGAACCATCTAACTGGTCAACTCGAATCCCCGACTTCATGTTGTCGGCGTTGTGGCATCGAAGACAATACTTCTGAAGCAACGGCTGAACCTGCGCCGCAAATGATTTCTCGACGTCACTATCCTGACCATATGCGTCTGGCGACGACAGAAATGCAACAATTGCGATCAGAAGTCCCGGAGCGCAGGGACCAAAATGTCTGGCGAATAGTGATATCACGGCTGGATCTCATGGAGAGAAAGAAGGCGGGCTGAATAGCCTACCGGTATTCGCTCCACATCACAAGAGCCGCGATCAACCATCCCATCCCCAACCACCATCAGGCCTGCCCCTCGTGGCGGGTCAAACCAGAACATCTTTCACAACCACGCCCTCAACATCAGTCAGTCGACGTTCGAGGCCGTTGTAGTAGAACGTCAGACGCTCATGATCAAGGCCGAGCAGATGCAGGATCGTGGCGTGAAAGTCGTGAACGTTGCAGACATCCTCAACAGCCTTGTAACCAAACTCGTCCGTCGCTCCATATGTGAATGGAGCTTTGACACCGGCACCGGCCATCCAGCAGGTGAAGCCTTCGGGATTATGGTCTCGCCCGCTGGCGCCTTTTTGGAATGTGGGCATGCGACCGAATTCGGTGCACCACACGACCAGCGTATCCTTCAGGAGTCCCCGCTGTTTCAAATCGGTAATCAACGCGGCTGTGGGCTGATCGAGAACCGGGCCATGCACGCTGTATTGATAGGCCAATACTTTATGACCGTCCCAGTTGCTGACTCCTTCACCACCCGTTTGATACGCACCATTAAAGAGTTGCACGAACCGCACGCCCTGCTCCAGCAATCGCCGCGCGAGAATACAGTTCTTTGCATAAGCCGCCTTCAACGTGTTCTGAGTATCATCGGCTCCGTACAACGCCAGAGTTGATGCCGACTCGGTGGAGAGATCTCGCACTTCCGGAATACTGAGCTGCATCTTTGCGGCGAGTTCGTAGCTGCTGATGCGAGCCGCTAATTCCGTATCACCGGGGAATCGCTCGAGATGCCGATCGTTAAGCCGCTTCAGGAAGTCGCGAGTCTTCTTGTCTGAGGCTTCCGAAATGGACTCCGGCCGAGCCAGATTGCGAATTGGCAGCGAAGTATTGAAGTCGGTGCCCTGATACGCAGCCGGAAGAAATCCGGGCCCCCAGTTGTTCACCGAATTCTGGGGAGTTCCTCGCGGATCCGGAATCGCTACGTAAGAAGGCAGATTTTCGTTCTCCGTGCCCAATGCGAAGGTCGTCCAGGCTCCAATACTGGGATAACCATCCAGCGTGAAGCCAGTCGACATGTAATTCTCGCCGGGACCGTGTGTGTTCGTCTTTCCCTTAAGCGAGTGAATGAAGCACATGTCGTCCGCCAACGCGCCGAGATGCGGGACAAGGTCTGAAATCATCTTGCCGCATTCGCCTCGCGGCTGAAACGTCCACGGGCTTTGAGTCACATTGCCCTGCTCTCCCTGAAACGTAATCAGCTTGTCCGCACCAGGCAACGGCTGGCCGTGGCGCGCGATTAGTTCCGGTTTATAGTCAAACGTATCCACATGACTGCAGGCGCCCGAACAGAAGATCACGACAACCCGCTTCGCCGCCGCCGGAAAGTGCGACTGCCGCGATGCAAACGGCCGCGACGCATCGATATCTGGCCGGATCGGCGACTTCCCGCTGACATTACTCTTCGGCTTCTCATCCGCCCTCAACAACCCCTGCTCCGCCAGCATCATCGACAACGCAATGCTGCTAAGCCCCGTGGCCGTGTTATCGAGAAAGCCGCGACGGTTGAGAAGATGACGGCTGACGATTGAATTCGCGTGTTGCATGGTCAAGTACCTTAGGACGATCTCCGAATCGATTCGCGGCGGAGTTCGCAACGGTCTTCATCGTTCATGTTAAGAAGTTTGACAGTGCCGACGCCGACAGGAGTCATTCCGATGACTCGATCATAACGCAGCTTGAAGTTTGCATCCCATTCTTGTCTCCGGGGATGATACAACACAACAACCTCGCCATCGATAAGTGTCGCGACGTTCGGACCTTTGTGCAAATTACACCAGTGGCAAGCAAGGCACAGATTAGACTCATAATCAGAGCCGCCATGCTGCTTTGCGATAATGTGTTCAACATGAAACGCCAGAAACGGTTGATCATTCTGAAGCATGCGACAGTATTCGCATCTGTCTCCAGCACGTTCTCGGACCAGTCTTCGAGTTGCGAGGTCAACCGCCATGTTGAGTTATTCAGACGATCTGGAGATCATGGCCCGGGCTTTAGATTGCAGGACGCTGATAAAGTTGATGGCCCTTAGGCTAGCCTCGTATTCAGCGCGTTCTTCGGCCGTCAGAGTCCCTTCGGACGATTTCTCGGCGAAATTATCCAGTTTTTCCTGCACCTGCGGTGCGGCACGCAGTCCGACCAGTCGTTCAGCGACCTCACGCGTGAGACAATTCCCGACGGGATCAAGCAACAAGTCAACGACAGAATTATTGGATGGCTGAATCATAGAACAAGTCTACCAAGGCCTGTGAAATCATGAAATGAGTTTCTGCGAAACTTGGTGCGTGAATCGTCGGCGGAGCGACGGGCGTGCCGTACACCCGTGGCTCCGTCGACGGGATATGTTTCTCTTGAACTAATGATGAGTTGGAAAAACAAATTAAAGAAATCGACCGGATCATGAGTCTGGAGCTGTTGCTTGTGAAATCAATTGCCCGATTCGAGCGGCTAGCTGCCGAGAATTCCACCAGTATTGAACCGCCAGATACACGTCGGAAATTCCAAAGCACAGCCACAGCATGAATAATGTGCGAAACTTGAAGTCGTCCCCATCGGCTGGTGAGAGTGCCATCCAGTGCAAGGCCGACAGACACAGTGGCAGGACGACTCCGACCACGAAAAATGACCACACGGTTTCAGCGAAGGAATGAACTTCAATCGTCCACAGATTCGAGTCAATTTGTACTTTGCCCCTAACCACACCCGGATAGACAAGATTATCTGCAAGAAGTAGCGTGAATCCAGTTGGACGAACATCGTTGATACGTTGTTGATGCCGTGGCCAACTGCCAGATGAAGGCAAACGTAACGACGATCTCAGCAGTTCGGCGCATTCGCCTGGCGACAACGATGAGTTCACGGTGAGGCTAAAAAAAAGCATTCAACAGTGTGCTCCGGAGTTGCAATGTGACAACCGTGACTGCCCGTGGGCGGAGCCACGAGTTTATTGCAAAAACACAAACTCATTGCTGTTCAACACGGCTCTGCAAAAAGCTGGAAGCCCCTGTTCGCCGAGGAATTCAGCGGAATCAATGAGCTCTTTGGCGTCGGGTTCGCGGCCAAAGCAGAGCCAGAAGGCGCGCACGATTTGTTTTGAAGCATCGTCACCACACTCGCGCTTCAGGCGGTCGGCAAAGAGTTCAGATTGCTGCAACATGAACGGACTGTTGAATAAATTCAGGGCCTGAAGAGGCGTGGTTGAGCGGCCTCGTTTGGGGACGGAAGTAGCGGCATCGGGGCAGTCGAAGATGCCGAACACGGATTCTTTTTCCAGTCTCACCTTCGTCATGTAGATCATGCGGCGCCAGTCGTCGGGGCCGTAGTTCTTTTTCGGAAAGTAATGCCGGACGTTTTCCAGTTCGACTTCAAAGCCGCTGAATCCGGGGCCGTACATGCGAGTATCGAGGACGCCAGTGACGGACAGAATGCTGTCGCGAATTGGTTCGGCTTCCAGTCGACGAGGAGGAAATCGCCACCACCACTCGGTCGCCGCATCGGCCTGCAGAGCATCCGCGCGAGGCTGACTGCTTTGCTGATAGGTCGAAGATGTCAGAATCAATCGATGCACATGTTTCAGGGACCAACCGTTGTCCATCAGCTCGCGAGCCATCCAGTCCAGCAGTTCCGGATGAGTCGGTGCGACGCCGGCTTTCCCGAAGTCGCTTGGCGTTGAGACCAGCCCCTTACCAAAGTGAAATTGCCACAAACGATTCACGATGACTCTGGCTGTCAGCGGATTCTCCTTCGATGCGATCCAGTCCGCCAATGCCAGTCGGCGTTGCTGCTCCGGTGTGGCTTCGCTGATTGCCAGTTTTCCGAACGCGGCCACTGTACCAGGTTCCACCTGTTCCCGTTTCGCGAGAGGTTCGCCGCGGAACAAACGATGAGTCGGCCCGGGCTGTTGAAACGTTCCGGCATAGATTGTGGCCGAAGCCTGCAATTGTGACTTGCGTTGTTCGCCATCCTGCAGTTGCTTGAGGAGGTCACGGCCTCGCTGGGCCTCCGCTGCGGGGAACTTTGCAAAGTCGTATTCGGGCTGAGTCATTTTGCTGTTGAATGGAAGCCGATCGGCCGAGGACGCCACTTCCTTCCACTGGCCTGCTTCGACGGCAACTTCGATGCGATACTTCGTGGCGACTCGGTCACCGAACTGGCCGTCTCGATCTCGAGCCCACGCAATGCGACTTATCGGCTTCACTTCGGGAAGTTCGATCTGCACCCAACCCTTTCCTGCCTCGTTGGAAATCCAACTCCGCGAATTGCCGGTGCGACCGTCATTGAGATGTTCCAGCTTGTGAATCTCGTACCCAGGCAGTGTGCTGGAAGCCGTGACCTTTGCGCCGGATGACGCCAAAGCGACGTTGATCGTGTCACTGAAGATTTCCAGTTCATCAATGCACGGTTCGCCGCCGCTGGTTTCATCGATCGTGAAACGCACGTACCTGGCTGGCGTGATTTCGAACAACTCTTCATTGCCTCGAGCTGTCACGGCTGGGCGACTCGGTCCGGCTTCCTTCAGATACGGCTTGAGCTGTTCGCGAAGCTGCACCAGTTGCCGATCAATCTGAGCGATCTCCTGCTGCTTGTCTGGTGACAGCGGCATCGAACGATCGCCGTGCTGAATGCCTGCGAAGACAGCCTGCATTGAATAATAGTCTGACTGACGAATCGGATCGAACTTGTGGTTGTGGCAACGTGCACAACCAATCGTCAGGCCGATGAACGCGGTCCCGGTAGTTCCGATGATGTCGTCAAGTTCATTCTGACGCTGCATCAGAGTGAGATTGATGTCCGGGCTCTTGACCAGGTCGTACGGTCCCGAAACAAGGTACGCCGTCGCTTCGGGAACTCCGATCGCATCGCCCGCAATCTGTTCCCGCAGAAACTGATCATACGGCTTGTCCTCGTTCAGCGAACGAATCACGTAGTCGCGATAAGGCCAGGCATTAGGACGTTCGCGATTGGTTTCGAAGCCGTTTGTTTCGGCGAAGCGGACCAGATCCAGCCAATAACGAGCCCACCGCTCACCATAATGAGGACTCGCAAGAATTCTTTCAACGAGCTGCTGGTAGGCCTCCGGTCGCTCATCAGCGACGAACGCCTGAACTTCTCCCGGACTTGGCGGCAGCCCGAGCATATCGAGGTAGATTCGTCGAATCAGATCGGCTTTCGTCGCTCCTCGATTTGGCGCGATGGAGTGCTCAGTCAGCTTCTGCAAAACGAACGAGTCAATCGGGTTCGAGACGAAGTCGCTGCTCACCGAAGGCGAAACAACAGCGGCGACGGGCTTGAAGGACCAATGATCCAGTTCGCTCGCTTCGGTGTCAGATTCATTCTCCGAACCCGGCCATGCGGCTCCCGAGTCGATCCATGTTCGCAGAATCTGAATCTCGGATTCTGTCAACCGATTCGCTTCATCCGGCGGCATCTGCTTGCCCGCTTCATGTCCCGAGACGAGAGCAATCAAGTGACTCTTTTCGCTGTCACCAACGATAATGGCTGGCTCACCGGAATCACCTCCACGCAGCATTGAAGAGCGACGATCCAATCGAAGATGGCTCTCCTGAGTCTCCGGGCCGTGGCATTCCAGACATTTGGCTGCGAGAAGTGGTCGGACCTGCGATTCAAAGCTGACATCGTCGGTCGCATCGCACAGCCGAGGCGCAGCGAACAGCAGCAGCGTAAACAACAAAGAAAAAAGCGTTTTCATGAATCACTGCGGGAGGGAAGAGAGGAGGCGAGTTTTTCCTATTGTGGCTATCATGCGCTGTCCGAGTCCAGTCGTTCGGGCAGTTTCAGGTCTGAGGTACCAAAGATGTTGCCGCCAAATTGATGCGAAAGACTTTGCTTATTCGCTTTAAGTTTGACTATTATCCACGTCCCCGCCCCATTTGCGCTGCTTCAAAGTTGCGTCGCCCGCCGTTTCAGGAGAACCTCGATGCTGACAATGCTCGGTAGTCCACGACGATGTTGTGACGGTTTCACTCGCCGAGAAACTTTGCGAGCAGGAGCATTGTCTGCGATGGGAGGCTTTGGCCTTCCTCAGATGCTGCAGGCGGAACAAACGGGGCTCAGCAAAGATGCCAAAGCAAAGAATGTGATTTTCATCTTCTTGCTGGGCGGTGCGGCCACTCAGGATATGTATGACCTCAAACCCAATGCACCATCAGAGGTCAGAGGTGAATTCAAGCCGATTCCAACCACGGTCCCGGGAATTGAAGTTTGTGAGCATCTGCCGAAGTTTGCTGAAATGGCTCATCAGTTTGCGTTCATTCGATCGGTGAATCATAAGGCTGGATGTCACAATTGCCTGCCCTGCTACACCGGCTTCGATGTCATTCCGCCCGACCAGCATCCTCGCCCCACGGATGCACCAAGTATCGGGTCGGTGCTTCAGTACATGAGCGGTGAGCGTACCGAGACGCCTCAGTATGTCTACATGCCCAACTGGCTTGGCTGGGGACAGTCATTTCGCCGAGCTGGACCGTATGGTGGTTTCCTCGGCAAGCAGTTCGACGCGTTGACAACAGAGTGCATGCCGTTCTACGACAAAGGCTCATTCGCTCCGTCCCCCGGAACTCCTCAAATCGTGCGCGGTGCTCCTGCATTGCCGAGCACTTCCCTGGAAGACGGAATGACGATCGACCGATTGAACGTTCGACGGTCGCTGTTGTCTCAGATTGACACAGAGCGTCGACGCATGGACGAGGTTGCTTCCGTCAGTTCTTCCTCCTACCAGCGCAATCAGCGGCAGGCGTTCGATATTCTGACATCATCAGCCATGAGGCAGGCTTTCGATCTGTCGCTGGAAGATCCGAGAATGGTGGATCGATATGGCCAAACACTGTTTGGAAATTCCACGTTAATCGCGCGGCGTTTGATTGAGGCTGGTGTTCGCTTCGTCAACGTCACCTGGGATCTGTTCTGGGGGCCAGTGAATGTGGACTACGATGCATGGGATACCCACAACAACAACTTCAACATCCTGAAGAAGAATAAGTTGCCGGGATTCGACCAGACCATGCACGCTCTGATGACCGATCTTCAGGAACGTGGGCTGCTGGATGAAACGCTGATTGTGGTAACCAGTGAAATGGGCCGCACACCTCGCATCAATGCAAATTCAGGCCGTGATCACTGGACAAACTGCTACGGGTCCTTATTGGCCGGAGCTGGAATTCGGGGAGGCACGGTTTACGGTGCATCAGATACACAAGCCGCTTACGTTGCCGACAATCCTGTTCGTCCGGCAGATCTGCTGGCGACGATTTATCGAACATTAGGCATTGATCCAGCGACGCGAGTTCCCGATCAAACCGGGCGCCCCATCGAGATCGCTCAGGGCGGTCATGAGATCTTCGATGTCATGACTGCTTAATCCGTTTTCCGCCCTGGCGCAGGGGCCGGCTCTATTTGAAAGCCGGTGCCATGAAAAGCCGCCGTCTGCGGCTGGGCGGTAAACAATGCGAACTCTAAACGAATGCTACTCGTCTTGTTTCGGAGCAAAACCGCGACGCATCGTGTTCTCCGACACATTGATCGGAATCAAAAACTGCAGCAGATAGTCGGGGCCACCCGCCTTGCTGCCAATGCCGGACATCTTATAGCCGCCAAACGGATGACGTTGCACAAGGGCACCGGTGATCTCGCGATTCAGGTAAAGGTTGCCCACTTCAAATTCATTGCGAGCACGTCGCAGCGTCTGCGGGCTGCGGCTGTAGACGCCTCCCGTCAGAGCGTATCGAGTATTGTTGGCAATGCTGAATGCCTCATCCAGATTCTTGGCCCGGATCACCGAAAGAACCGGCCCAAAGATCTCGTTCTGAGCCAGTGGAGAAGTCGGATCAACGTCGATGAAAATATGAGGACCGACGAAGCTCCCCTGCTTTGCCAGAGGTCCCGGATCCATGGCGAGAGTCAGTATACCACCATGTTCCGGATCGACTTTGCGAATCGTCTCCAGAATTCTGTCGCGAGCTTCATCGTCAATCACCGGACCAATTTTAGTACCCGGATCTTCGGCCGTACCAATCTTCAAACTCTTCGTTGCTTCGATTAAACGATCAACGAACGGCTTATACGCAGCCTCCAGAATAATCACGCGCGAACAGGCAGAACACTTCTGCCCGGCATAGCCGAAGGCACTGCGAATGACTCCCAGAACGGCTTCATCAAGATCCGCGTCATCGTCGACGATGATGGCGTTCTTACCACCCATCTCTGCAATCACGCGTCGCACATTTTTCTGACGCTTGTCGGTATCCGCAGCCGCGCGGTTGATCTCAAGGCCGACGTTCTGAGAACCCGTAAACGCGACAATGTCCACATCCGGATGTCCAGCCAATGCAGGGCCGATTTCTTCTCCGACGCCTGGCACGAAATTGACGACTCCGTCCGGAACGCTGGAGTTTCGAATAATCTCCATCAGCTTGGCGGCGACGACAGAGGACTGCTCAGCAGGCTTCATCACAACTGTGTTACCAGTCACGATCGCGGCCATCGTCATGCCCGTCAGAATTGCGAACGGAAAATTCCACGGAGCAATCGCGACACAGACCCCACGAGGACGATACGAATAGCTGTTTTCCTCACCCAGAAAATCGCATTTCTGAGCCGCACCCAGTCGCTTCATTTCGTGAGCGTAGTACATGCAGAAGTCGATACCTTCAGCAACATCAGCGTCAGCTTCGGCCCACGGCTTTCCGGTTTCGAAGATGATCCACGCGGTCAGTTCGAAGCGGCGCTCGCGAATCTCTGCGGCGATCAATTCCAAATACTCAGCACGAGTCTCAACCGGTGTCGCAGCCCACATTCCGAAAGCTCGTCGAGCCGCTTCGATCGCGTCGGTTGCCTGATCAACGGTGGCCGATGCAACACGTCCGATGATCTCCGATGCCTTCGAAGGATTTCTGGAAACAAGCGTCGCACGGCTGTCACAGGATTTGCCGTCGATGATCAGCGAATAGACACCACCGAACTGGTCTCGTACTTCAGACAAAGCGTGAACCATCGCATCGCGATTCTCCACGTTCGTGAAATCGGTTAGCGGTTCATTGTTGAATCCTGGACGAGGAGTACTCACGATCGGCGGTTCTGTGGCGGAATGACTGGACGGCTTCATAAGAAGTTTCTCGACAGCAAAATGTTCGGTGAAGCTTTGGCGGAGGAAAGAATCGTTCGACGTGTTCTCAAGCAGTCGACGTACAAGGTACGCCATGCCAGGAAGTAAATCGCCAAACGGCGTATAGATGCGGACACGATGACCACGCTCCAGAAACAACTGGGCCTGTTCATCGCCCATTCCGTAGAGCATCTGAATTTCCATCGCTCGATCCGGAACCTGCAGCTCTTCTTTCAGAGCCAGACCATGAGCCAGACTGCGGAGGTTGTGACTGGCCAGAGCCGGACGAAGCCACTGATAATTTTCCATCAGCACGCGCGTCAGCCGCTCATAACTGTCGTCCGACTGCCACTTGCGGCGAAAGACAGGAACCGGCCAGCCACGATATTCGGCAACAATGTTTTCGTAATCCCAATACGCGCCTTTGACCAGACGGATCCAGATCGGTGTGCCGCGATTCTTCGCCCAGTCCAGCATCTTCTGGAGATCGCTTTCGGCCGATTCCAGATAAGCCTGAACAACGATCCCACAGTCCGAATAGTCGCGGAATTCATCTTCCATCAGAACTCTGCGGAAGATTTCGAACGTCAGCTCGCGATAATCGTTCTGCTCCATGTCAATGTGGACATACGCATGATTCCCACGAGCCGTCCGCAGTATCGGTCGCAGACGAGCAGAGACACGACGGATCGTGCCTTCCGCATCAATTGGCGAAAACTGACTGTCCAGAGCCGACAGTTTCAGACTGACGTTGACGCGAGGGATTCGACCTTCATGGTCAGAATCCAACAGCATGTCCTCAGGCCATTCGTTGACCTGCTGAGCCATGCCATTGATCAGATCGATGTAAGATTGCTGATATCTTTCGGCTTCGCCATCGCTGATGACAGCTTCACCCAGAAGGTCAAGAGTGAAGGCATAACGGTTTCGGCGAATGCGCCGAACCGAGGCCAGTACCTCATCGACATTGGAGCCCGCAATAAACCGCCGAGCCATCCGTGCCGCATTGGTGCGAGCATTAAAAGCCAGCGCGCGACTGAGAATACTATTGCTGGTTGACAGATCAAGACCCAGCCGCGCGGCCCACGGCAAGTGATCTCGCACTTCTTCAAAGTATTCGTCGAGATGTCGTGCGATCGCGGTATGATCGCGAAGCATCGGCAACACATCGACAAAGCGAAACATCTGGACTTTGACCGCTTCATCATTCATCGCCCACGACATCAGGCGATCTTCCCACCAGCGACCATGAAAGATCGACGGCGAACGATGCTGAATCCGGCCGAACAACTCACGACCAATTTCCAGCGTCCGTTGTTCAGTCTGGTCGTTGTCCGTCGAACTGCTCTTCACAGCAGCAGAAGCAGCCTTCTTCGGAATTTTCTCCGCTGCTGAACGGGAAGCGGGCTTTGCAATCTGCTTCTCCGCTGGCTTCGCTTGACTGGCTTCTTTAGCCTTTGCTGCTGATTTTGCTGCCTTTTTGGCCATAACGTCTCAAACTCAATGCCGAGTACCAAACTGAACAATCGTCGGGTGCGCGCGGATTCTAGGAGCATTCGCGTTTTCGGAAAGAACGTCTGCTGTATTTTCGCGCAGCGAGCCACGGATTCCCGAAACAAACGCGAAGCAAGTAACAATGCCCCGGTTAATTTCTACGGGGACGTTGCCTGAAAGTCGACGAATTTATCTCGGTTTCGGTTGAAAGCTGGCGAGACGCGACAGGTTAGCAATCGAAGACAATCACCCGATTTCGGAATCCACAAAATCGGGGTTGAAATGTGTTACGCCCAATAATATCAGCAAAAACAATCAACGAGTTCCTGCTGATGCCATAAGGCTAAGCCATACCGATAACTATTCAATGGCATAAAGGAACTTGTCGGATCGCACCAGCAATCGAGATCCATCGACGGCAAAGCTTCCATTGAAAAGCGATCGATCATTCAGGTCATTTGAAGCCAGTTGTTCGAATTCTGGTTTCGCAGCAACAACAAATGTACGACCTTCACGAGTCAAATAGTAAACTCGAGCATTCGCCAACAAAGCAGAAGCATAGACCTGTCCCGAACGATTCATTCGCTGTTCATAGACCACTTCTCCCGTCTCCGCTTTAGCGCAATAGGCGATTCCGAGATTGTCGTTCATCCAGTAGAGATGGCCGTCGTAAAATACAGGTGAAGTAACGTTGGAGCCTTTGAAACTGGTCCACAGGCGATGCGTCTTCGTGACATCTCCTCGACCGCCAGTCTTCACCGCCAGCGAAGCCACACCTGACCGACCTCCAAGGCAATAAACAATTCCGTCGTGAGAAATAACACTCGGAACCATGTACCAGGTGATGTCCGTTGCACAGGTCCACAGTTGATCTCCGGAATCGGGATCAAACGCCTGAATGCTTCCCTGAGTTGCGATGATCAACTCAGGCTTGCCGTCCACATTGGCGACCACCTGAGGAGTATTCCAGGCCTCTTTGATCTTTCCTGCTCGCCAGACTTCTTTGCCTGTGTTCTTGTTCAGAGCCACCAAAGATTCGCTTTCAACACTGGCATTGATGAACAACAGATCCTTGTACAAGGTCGGCGAAGCGGATGTTCCCCAGCCATGCGTCTTCGAACCAACATCCGCTGTCCAAAGTTCTTTGCCATCGTGGCTGAAGGCCATGACACCAGTTTTTCCAAAGAAGCAATAGACTCGATCTTTGTCTGCTGTCGGAGTATTCGCCGCAAAGCCATGATCTCTGATACGCTCTTCCTCCGGCAGCTTTGCCGGAATAATCTTTTGCCAGACTTCTTTTCCCGATTTGCGATCCAGACATAGCAGATGCCTCTTCAGATCTTCCTGCGTCCCTCCCGGATTGTCAGGAACGAAGAAACCTGAATAGGCTGTGACGTAGATGTGATCGCCAAACACAACCGGACTGGACGCTCCTGGGCCAGGCATCGGAATCTTCCACGCAATATTCTCGGAGGTACTCCATGTCAGTGGAGTTGTCCTCGCAGACGAATCCCCCTGACCTGTCGGTCCTCGAAACGTTGGCCAGTTGTCATCCGGTGGAGACTGACTTCGCCGTGTCGACTGAGCTGAAACTGTTGCTGAACTGACCAGAGTCGTGAAGGCGATGCAAACAATCAAACGCCAGACGTATCGCGAATCCATCAGAACAGACTCCTTGCAGAAACGAGTGAGAGAGGATAACGGACGGTTGTTTGAACTACGAAACATCGGCTCGAAGAAAAGCACGATCAGCAGAATTATGCGAGGGAGCTGTTGCTGACTTTCTGCCGAACCAGCATTTCTGTTTACCGCTGAGCCAGCGGTAGACGACTAGATCAACAACCTGACATAAAGCCTTGTCGTTCAGGAAAATACTACTTCATCAGTGTTTTGACGTATTCGATCACGTCGGCCAGATCCTGATGTGAGAGGTCTTTCTCAAGGCCTTCCGGCATCAGCGACTTTCCTGTGCTTCGAAGTTCTTCAATATCGCTCCGGAGAATCGATTCGGTTTTTGCCTCCGCAGCGACCAGAGTCAGGCTGCTACCTGTTTCGGTCGACAAAAGACCGATGACGCTTCGCCCAGATGTAGTGACAGCGACGAAGTTGAGATACTTGGCCTCAACCGCGGCACTGGGATCCAGAATCGCCGTAAACAGTGACTCCGGCGTGCGATTGGTCAGCGAAGCAAGATTGGGGCCTACCTCAAAACCTACACCGTTCTGCTTATGACAAGTTGAACATCGCTTATTGAAAACTGCCGCGCCTCGCACGGCATCGCCCGGAAGTTTCAGTGCCGGCTGGAACGAGTCCATAACGGACTTTCGATCGGCCGACGTACCGGCGGCAAAGATCTTCTCCAGGCGTTCACGAATGGCTGGCTCGCGAGTCGTCAGAAGTCGTTGCCTCATGGAAGCATCAATCTCCGCTGCGGCAACCTGTCCTGATTCCATCTGCGTCAGGAGCTGAACGACCCACTCCGGACGGCTCGAGAGAATGGAAAGAATCTGTGTCCGTATTGCTGGAGAATGTGACGGCCATCCGGCGAGCAACACCTCTGCGGCAGCACTACTTGACTGCCTTCCAAGATGCTGTATGGCAGCCACTTGCACTGCGGCTGGAGTTTGCGGTGCCAGCATATTCTGCAACGTCAAAACATCTTCCGTATGCTCGGGATCTCGCAATAGCAGCGGGATTGCGGCGACTCGAAGCATTTCATGTTCAGCAGAATCAGACGCTATCCTTCGCGCAATCACAAAGGCCTTAGTGACCAAATCTCGGCCCTGCCCCTGCTGAACGTGTTCGTCGATTGACCAGTTGCGAGCCTTCAGTCGATCCAGCATCTTTGCCAGACTCTTCATCTGCCATGCCTGCAGGCGATCGTTCGAATCATCGACTGTCAGCAACAGCAACCGCTCCAGATCGTTATCACCAGCCATTGAAGCGGCCTGTTCAAACAGTGTGCTTGTCAGTTCGTCGCGATCTGCCGCAGAGAATCCGGGGATACGCGAAACATCTGGTTCCAGTTCAAGGGACTCTGCCTGCACAATTGCACCAAAGCCATCAATGGTGTTACTGATGTTGCCCGCATTGAGTGAACTCATGATAGCCGCTCGCATAAAGGGATCAGTATCGCGCAGCAGGAGCTCTCCTAAAATGGCTCCCGCCGCAGTATCGTCCGGTCGACCAGCAACGCAGGCCAACTCCAGCCGTACCTTTGCATCAGGATCTTTGGTCAATGAAGCCAACGCCGTCAACTCAAGGCCAGACGCCGGTGCCAGACGTACGGCCCAGCGTCGAACTGCGGGATGAATGTCCTTCACTGCGGTCGCAACGATTTCCGGTGTTAACTTACCAAGTCCATCCAGCGTACATAGCGCATGAAGTCTGGCAGTGGGACGCTGGCCTTCCGTAACCATCCGAATCAGAAGCTCGACAGCCGCATCATCAGACTTCGCGATAAGAAGTCGCTGAGACGTATCGCGTCGCCAGCCATTGGAACTCTCCAGTTCCGCAACAAGTTCCGATGTCATCATGCGATCAAATCGCTGAGCAACGCCCTTCGCGATCGAATCCGATTTCGCAAGATCCTTCCGCACGATGCGATAAATTCGACCTCGGTCATCTCCGGATCGAAAGAACGGTCTGAGTTCATCCTGACCTTCTTTTGGCAGCCAGTGAGGATGCTCAATCATGTAGCGATACATGTCGACAATCCACAGTGCTCCGTCCGGACCAGTGCGCACCATAACAGGGCGGCACCAACGATCTTCGGATGCAAAGAAGTCATGTTTTGCATCAACTTCTGCAGGATCACGTTCCAGTCGAAAGCTAACCCCATCATCAATCAATAGATTGTGCTGAACGAGATTGCTGAACGGTTCACACGTAAAGGCATGCTGCGTATTGAGGCTCAACCTTCCATCCTCATCCGACGCCCCGAACAGCACTTCGTCAAGATACACCATCCCCGAACAAGCTGATGTGTATCGCCCTGATTGCTCAAAGCTGTGAAATCGTTTCTCCGGAGGAGCAGCCGCATAGACTGGCGGATTGGATGGCGTCATCAGCCTCCGCGGATCTGGCGGAGCAAAAAACGGATTGCGTCGTATGTAAGGATCTTCAAGCACGTAATGCCACAGAGGATAGCTGTTCTGTTCGCCGAACCAATTGCCCCACGCATCTCGATTGCGTCCAAACTGTGAGGGACCACTCTGGGGATCAATCAAACCTTCATCGGGACGAATACGAAAATCGCGACTTCCCACCGTTGTTTTCTGATTGGTCACATGCGACAGAATCTGACTGTCCGCACCATAGCCCGGATGATGACTGCCACTGGCACAATGCACCCAGTTGTCCAGACCCCAGCGAAGACCGTTTACTCGCAGTTGCTGATTGCCTTCAAGAAATCCCGAGAATAATGTTTTGCGAACATCGGCTGTTCCATCGTTGTCGGTGTCTTCGGCGTAAATGATCTCCGGGGCCGCGGTTATCAACACTCCCTTACCCCACGCCATGACACCAGTTGGAAACGGGATATCCTGAAGCAGCACCGTCGATGTTTCGTATTGGCCGTCGCCGTCCTTATCTTCCAGATATCGAATTCGCCCGCCAGGCTTGCCGTTGTTGTCCATGCCAGAGGGATAATCGGCCATCTCCGCTACCCACAACTTCCCATCCGGCCCCCAGTCGATTGCAACCGGGTCAATGACGAGTGGTTCTGCAACAACCAGTTGAAGCTCAAAGCCCTCACGAACGTGAGCAACTTTCATAGACTCCGCTGGCGACATCGGCGGTGTATCGGGGCGAGCAATCACCTCATTGATTTGCGGATCCTGGGTAGCTTTTGCGATCGCAAAGTGGGTCGCGACTTCCTCGACATTCAACACTCTGTCATACAAAGCCATTTCATCCAGTCGGCCTTCCAGCCCAAACATACGATCATTGCGGCCACCAAGAAAGACATCATCTGAGTCCGCAAACGTCGGTTCAAGGTCACCATCAATCTCCGGCGAAGGATTTCCGTTAAGGTAGACGTTGACGTGTTTGCCACTTCTGACCAGCACAACGTGATTCCAGGTGCGAGGCTCAAGGATGGTTTTCCCGATCATCGCTTCATCACGCCTATTCCCGTTAAACATCATCAATTTGCCATCCCATCCTTGGTTGAGGTAGTTTCCTCCAATACCAAGATGATCGCCGGCAACTTTGGAATCGCCGTCAGGCCCTCGAGAAAAAAAGTAACCAGTGACAGCACGGTCACTGTTTGGAAAACCGTTCCAAACCCAGCACTCAACAGAATATGTGTCCCCAAGCTCTGGCACATTGGCGACGACGCGACCGCCTGCAAAATGGACTGACCGGTTTCCTCGAGGCTGCTGTTCAAACCCTTCGCCTCTTGGTCCTGGTAAGTAAAACGCGAGACCTGCTTCACCCAATGCGGGATGTTTTCCCGTGGCGTCTGAGATTGTGCTGACCATTGTACTCATCTCGCTCTGCGAGATGCCCTGCCCCTCTTGTGGAGCAAGAGGAGTACATTCAATTTCGCCAAGTCGCCAGAAAGCCACCGGCTTGGAATCAAGAACAGCCTTCGCATACGAATGAAGTTCGTCGGCAGTTGGTCTGCGTGGCTTACCAGCAACTTTCTCCAGCAAGGTCGTCAGAGTCTCCACGATCTGAGGCTCTGCCGTCTCCTCGAGACCAGCCGTTCGAGCTGCCCAGGTTGTATACCCACCGAGTTTGTGCTGTTCCGGTGGCGGAATGTATCCCTCGGCGCCATTCGCGAGTTCGATATTCATCGTCACTGCCATTGGACTGCGATTCTTCAACTTGATTCCGGTGATGCTAAAGACTTCGTCAGGCATCGCAGTAATACCCAGATCACCAATACGAACAGCCTGCAGCTTTAGTTCTGCCGTGGGATCTTCATGCAGTCGAAGTTGTTCGAACGCATAGACCTCTGACCAGCCTCGAGGCAATCGATCGCCAACCTGTGCCGCAAGATCCTGAGCCCACTTCAATCGTGCTTCATCCGGAACACGGCGATCGAGCTTCAGCGTGGCTTCCTCCATCGCGAGAGAGATATCCTTGCGATAGACGATCTTGCGGTAAGCCTCCGCTGCAATCTGAGCAACCCCCGTTGTGTAAGCCTCAGGATTATTCTGTCCTGCAGGTTTGCTGTAGTCTGGCCACATACTGTCACCGCTGGTGCCTTGTGACATGATGCCGACGAAGCCTGTTTGCTGGTTGTTCGCTCCGATCAATTCAGCAAACTTCAGCCCAAAGCGTCCGCAGAAGTCTCCAGAAACCAGCGGTGATCCGTAGTAGTGCATCGCGTAATTCGCGAGCACTGCCAATGGCTGGCCATCCGTCGTTTGCACAGAGAGCAGCGTTAGATCAGTATCCGCCGGGCCAGAAGGACCGATGTGATTGGGGCTTTGATATCCGGGATGCATGTGAGCTCGCACATTGAGCTGCCCAAAGGGATCAGCCATCGTCATACGATCGGACCGAAAGATCCAGCGTCGGCAGTGATTGTGTTGATCATCGGTCGTCACGGTCCAACCAGCCTGAGCCGGAACCAGCTTCTCATTGGCCTGCACGATACTTCGGACAATTTGCCCCGGCAAAAACTGAGCATACTCCGGATCGACTCGACTCCCCAGACACGGCATCGCCGACGGCGCGGAATGCGTATGGGTCGCAGAGATCAACATGTGATGCGCTGGAATTCCGGTGAGCTGAGAGGCCTGCTCCTTTGCATCATCCAGCATCGCGCGAGTCAGCATCAGACTGTCAACAACGACGATCGCGATTTTCTCTACCCCATCGTCAAGTACGAGGGCTCGACTCATGAGTGCGTCATGGGCTTTCTTAGCCGTTCGCTCTTCCACCATTCCGTTGACGATCACAGGGAAGACTGTCGGAGTAATGTCCACCATGGCCGCGCCTGCTCGGAACACAGCGGGGTTCGACTCCTGCGATTGAGCTTCAGGAAACGCTGTCATTGACAACAGAAGTACGAATGCCAAGATCTTTGTGCATCGCCGCATGATCAAGAGTCCTCAAAATCTTTCGCGATCATCATCCTTCGCTGCATGATAGTACCATCGCCTCGACAATGCATAACGATCCACGTCAGGTCAGACCGTAGACCTGCTTTCCCGACCACTCAAAAGGCACATTCCGCAATCGAGATTGCACTTTTGAACCTTACATGTGTACGCTGACCAGGCAACAGAGCCTGCGGTTCCGATATTCTGAGGAGTCACCGCCAGTGAATACTGGCAAACTGACCGCCGTGCAGGAAGAAATTCGATCGCTGCCGGGATTATCCCGACAAACCATTCATTGTCGGTATCGATAAGCACAGGGACAGGTTTGAGCATCCGTCGCCTTTTTGCAAGTGGCTGCGGTTATCGTTTCTCCATCCTCGGCTGTCGCCCTTTGCCACCGCCTTTTTTCCCTCGTTGTGCCTGTTGGGAACTGGGGTCGTAGGCTGGATTCTTCTCGACAGGACGAGGTGCGCCGGTGGTTGTTTGCCAATCCAAAAGAACCTGCTTCAACTCTTTGGCTTTTTGTGACTGCGACTCCACAAGGTTCTTTTTCTCACCGGGATCATTCTTCAGATTGTAAAGCTCGAAAGATTCATCCTGAAACTTCTCGATCAACTTCCAATCTCCTATCCGCACCGCGCTGCTGGGTTCTCCACGGCCAATGTAACAGGGGAAGTGCCAGAAGACGGAGTCTCGATTGATTGACTTCGCGTCATCACGCAGAACCGACATCAGGCTGGTTCCGTCGATCGGTTGGTTCTTCGGAAGGTCGACGTCAGCTAGTTCGGCGATGGTTGGATAGAAGTCCATGCTCAGGACAGGTTCGTCAAAATCACGACCTGGATTCTTCAGTCCGTTCCACCAGATCGCTGCGGGGACTCGAATGCCGCCTTCATAAAGTGCACCTTTACTGCCGTTCAATGGCGCGACGAATTGAGGTGTGCCGCCGTTATCGCTGGTGAAGATGACCATGGTATTGTCATCGAGTTTAAACTCCTTAAGCTTATCCATGATTCGTCCAACGTTGATGTCGATGGCTTCAACGGAGGCAGCCTGCTGAATCTCGGCATCGGACACGTTCGCATACTGAGCTTTCTTTTGGTACTTCGAAACAAGCTCCGGTTTGGGCTCCAGCGGAGCGTGCACGTCGTGCGTAGCGAGGTAGACGAAGAACGGCTTTGACCTATGAGTTTCCATGAACGAAAGCGTTTCATCCGTCAAAACGTCTGAGCAATATCGACCTTCACCGTCGAAGTAAGCATCCTTCTCGAATCCGATGAACTTGGGTTCCACGAAGAGATCAAAGCCCTGCCCTGTCGGAGTTGATGGCCCCGAGCGACCTCGACCAAGGTTCCACATCCCAAAGCAAGCGGTCGCATAGCCTTTAGATTTCAGCAGTTCCGCAATGGTGACGACATCTCCGCTCAGAGCTTCGTTGCTTTTCGCGGACAGCACCTTGTGATGCGGTTGGCCGGGATCATGCCGTGGATCAATCACCGTGAACACGCCATGCCGTGGTGTGTATTGCCCCGACATCAAACACGCCCGCGTCGGCGCACAATTCGGTGCGCTGGCGTAGGCTTGAGTGAATCGAATGCCTTCTTTTGCCAGTCGATCGAGGTGTGGCGTTTCGACAAAATCATTGCCGGCAAATCCCACGTCTCGCCATCCCATGTCGTCCATCAGGATCAGCACGACATTCGGCGGCCCGGCGCAAAGAGAGTTCCCTGTGATGCTCAGGCTGAAGATCGTCAAGAAGCAGATAATGAGTCGCATTTGTCAAAAGCTTTTTTGCCACGGATGTCAGTGAGTGCGCATCAATACGTCAGGATGTCATGACTCAGTTCATTGCGAGCAGTTGGCGTCAGCCGACCGGTATGCGTCTCTACCGGCCGGTTCACACCGGCCGCTCGCCTATTATTCACATTGGTCCTTCGCCTTCGTCATCATTTGCGTTCGTAGTCAAAATCGAGCGTTGTTTCCGCCAGGGTAATTCCTTTGATGGCTTCGAGCAGTCCCTTATGAGTTGCCTGCTGAGGTGTCAGTTTGAGTTCTTCGGACAGCGCGAAGACGGTGATGTGATAAGTCTTCACGCCGGGGCCGCGGGAGCACATGGGGTCGAAGGCTGCTTTGTTGCGATCGTTGAACCCCGTCGTGCCAACATCTTTCTGATTCTGTTTCAGACCTTCGACAGATGCCGGAATGTTGTAAACGACCCAATATGACTTCTCCTGATCCGGCGCGGTGTGCCAGAGACTAATTGCGATCGACTTGGTGTCTTTGGGAAGGTTGCTCCACGCGATAGCCGGTGATTCGCTCTTGCCATCGCAGGTGCAGTCGACAGACAGCATCCCGTCCTTTCCGATGGAAGAACTGGTCAGCTTAGTAGTCCCGATGGAATTCCGAGACGCCTGCTTCGGTTCATCTTTGGGCATTTCATCTCGTGGCGGTCTCTTGCCATTCTTCGGCGGATATTCACCGTCACGAGGCGGACGCTTTTCATCGCGCGGTGGTCGTTCGCCATCTCGTGAAGGGCCTTTGCCTTTGCGACCGCCGCCTTCTGGTCGATCGTCCCTTGGAGGACCGCCCTGACGACCACCTCGAGCGGGTTTTGCGGTGTATTCTTGTGTTGTGGTTTCGCCATCGGGCGTTTTGAACGTGAATTTTGCGGAGCCGTCATCCGCGACGGTATAGCTGACCGTCCCCTTGCGGCCACGGATTTCGTAAGTCACCACATGGCTACCAGGCTTGGTTGTTTCAAAGCCAACAATCTTTGCTCCCTGCAGAGGCGGCAGTGCTGGACGAGGTGATTCGGCTTGCGGCTGAGGATCCACCTGGCCGTCACGTTCGACGACTTCACCATAGAAGCCGCCGTTGAGATACGGATATTTCTTCGTTGCGTGGTAGTGATAGTTTCCATCGATGTCTTTGTGCCCGTTCCATTGATCCAGCGGAGCAAAGTCGGGCGCTTTCTCGTCCTGATAGCTGTAGATCGGATATCCATCCAGAGCCCATGCCACAGGAACGTTATCACCGACAAGTTTCGTTAGATGAACCGGCGCGATGTGATAGTGGTAGTCGTCCGCTCGTCCACAATGTCCTCCGAATTCGTCAAGTTCTCCGGCGATCAACGTGTCAGTGCGGCCGTCATTCTTGATGGGATTGAAGATTGGAATGCCATTCACGGCGATAGCAATGGCTCCTCGAAAGAAGTTGTCCTTTGCCGATATGGGTTCCTTCGCTGGGACCGGATGTAGCGGAATCTGCCACGAGTTGTTGCCATTATACTTCTGAGGCATCGGGACCTGCTGCTGCCATGCTGTGATACCAACCATCATCTTGTGGTCAGGGATGCCGTTGGATTCAACGTAAAAGTAGTCCGCGTCGGATCGAGTCTTCACGGTCGACTTGAACGTTTCAAAGCTCTTTTGAAGCAGCGGAAGACCGGGATCTGATGCCGCCGTGTTGCGACCTTGTGCGGTTCGCTTCGCCTGTTGCGAGGTGAGAACATATTCAGGCTGAGTGTTGATTGCGTCGATTTCACGGGTTCGTTCTTCGATCCAGATTTGATCGGATTCTGCAAGTCGATCAATGGTCACCGGTCGAACGAAGCCATCTGTCTGTCGAATGTAGACACGTTCATCTCGGACGGCGACGAACGTGCCTTCGATGGTTGTTTTGGATTCGGTGATGGTCCAGATGCGAACGTTGATAGCCGGCGAGGCATGGACGTGATCATCTGCGCCGTCATGGGCGAACGAGGATCTTTGCGGTGCTAGAACGCCAATCGCGAGCAGAAACAAACGAGCGATAGATTTGGACATTGTTTTGAGACTCCGATTTGAGCGAGTTAGGTATCTAAAGAAGATGCCCGCCGACGGAGCGGCGGGTGTACGGTACACCTGTCGCTCCGCCGACAGGCTCACTGCGACTATCTCTTCTTTCCCTTCTTCCCACCGCCCGGGGGATTATCAGGCACGATGTTGTTCAGATTGCGAAAGTCGATGCGAGCTTTTCCGTCTGGAGGTGAATCGACTCGATGGCGAAAGATCACTGTGTTATCGAGAGCGATGTCGTCGGACCAGATGAACTTCGCGCCGTCGAAATCGTTTTCGAAGTAAGGCTGCTTTGGATCAACCTCCTGTTCGGAAAATTCCGTGGCGTTCTTCCATGAACTGTCATCGAAGTCGACGGCAAACCAGTTCTCTGGAATTGGTTCGGATCGCACCTGAGGATTCTTAGTGTCTCGATCAATCGGACCGTGGAAGAACGACCTAGCCTTCCACGACGCATTCGTCACCGTGCCGTCGGCAAACTTCAGGATAAAACCCGCATCGCCAATGTTCGTGTTGGCGTATTCCATTCCGGTCTTCGAGTCGGCATTGTCTTTTGCCATGACTGCGATGTTCATCGGATATGCCGGAAGGATGTCAACGGAGATCACGTTGTGCGGAATGAAGCGGATGGAGTCTACCGCAACGAGTTCTCCGTTGATGTATAGCTCGAACGTGTTGTCTGCGTAGACGTTGGCTTTGATCGTATCGGCCATCGACGGCTTGCGAAGCTTTTGCTGTCCATTCTTTGCAGTTTCGTCCTGAGACAACGCCACTGTGAATGCCGCGCCAATTAGGAGCAAGGCCGCAATAGAGATGCGAAGAGTGTTCATGACGAAAGGCCCTGATGATCATCGGTAGAGTTAGAGAATCTTGCTTAAAAGTGTTTAACAGGAAGGCAAACGCGCCGGGAACTTGAAAGCGGTCGCCTTTGGCTCACCGTTCAATAACTGGTTGTCGTTCGAAGGCAGTGTCGCCAAACTTCCTGAGCCCAGACCTTAATCTTTTGGCCTGCGACCACCATTGGCCCCTTTGGGTTTGGTGGGCTTCATACCACCTTTTCCACCCTTGCGAGAGACTGGTTCGGCGTTGGGGTCGTAATCGGGATTCGGCGTGGCGAATTGAGCATCCACATCCTGGAGGTAAGTCATCAGACGCTTCTTCAGCATTTCAACATCGCGAGGTCGTTCCGCCGCCAGGTCGTTCTGTTCTGAAATGTCGTTTGACAAATCGAACAGCACGTGTCGATCAGATTCGTAGAAGTGGATCAGCTTGAGATCACCCAGTCGAATCGCCGAGTGTGGTCCGTCGTCGTCGCTTTGATAATGAGGAAAGTGAAAGACCAATTCCTCACGAATGCGTTTAACCTCACCCTTGCCATTGTTGACCAGCAGAGATGCGATACTGCCGCCTTCGATGTTCTTCGGAAGCTTGCCTGTAGAAACACCGGCCCATTCGCAGAATGTCGGATAGAGATCATATCCAACAACAGGAACATCGCACCACGAGTTTGCAGCAACGCCCGGCCCACGAACGATGAAGGGAACTCGAATGCCGCCTTCCCACATCGTACCTTTGCCACCATTCAATCCCGTTCGCTTTCCCCCGCCCGCGCCATTGTCGGACATGTAGATGACGTAGGTGGTGTCCGCGAGTCCCAGCTTGTCGATGGATTCCATCACTCGACCAACGCCGGTATCCAGATCTTCCGTGATCGCCGCCACCGACGATCTCTTCGCGTTACTCCCTGCCGCAACGTTGGCGTATTTCGCCTTGGTCGCTTCAAGAGCATTCTCGGCTGCGTGCAGAGCATTCCACGAAAGCTGAATAAAGAACGGCTTGCCTGTTTTCTGGCATTTGGCCATGAAGGCTTCGGTTCGTTCCGCCATTCCAAAGATGTCGACGGGATTAGGATCTTTGAAATGGTAAGCGTTCTCGTTGCCTGTATCGCCGTCGCTCTCTTCGTAACCGTGCTTCTCCGGGCCTCCACCGGCGATATGCCATTTGCCGTAATGAGCCGTCGCATATCCAGCATCACGGAGTATCTCGCCGATCGTCGTTTCATTCGCGGCGATGCTTTTGATCAGCCTCGGTTCGGTCAGCTTGTGGCCCTCTTCGGCTGGTGCCGCTTTGGTCCAATGAAGAGATGCAGGACTGCGTCCGGTCTGCAGACTAATCCGAGTCGGTGAACACACCGAAGCAGGCGCGTAGCCAGACGAGAATCTCATGCCCTGAGACGCCAACCGTTCAATGTTCGGCGTGTGAAAGATCGTGCTTTTCGCACCCGCATGATCGGGATGCATTGCGACAGAAAGCCCGCCCCAGCCCTGATCGTCCGACAGCATAAAGATGATATTTGGCTGATCTGCCGAGAGTGCGATCGCAGGGGCGAGAACGGAGATGAAGAAAGCCAGTAATCTCATATTGAAGTCTCGGATGTTCTTGCAGGGGCCAAGGCTACAAAGTCGTGCCGCCCCACCATGACAAACTTGCACACTCGGTTGGGCTGCACTCAAATTTGCTCAAGTGTCCCAAAATACGTTGAAGATCATTCCACCTCAACGCGGCGATTTGCGTCATGATGCGACTCATGATCGAAGAACCGTTCATCCAGTAAATCCTCCGACAATAGTGTTAGTCGGAGAGTCAATGATTCGGGACCGTAGGGCATTCCGATGAATCGCATTTGCCGTATGAGTCCGCTCTCAACTTCGTAACTGATCTCGACTCGCCTCGGCCCGCGTTCTTTGGGATGGCGAACAGCAACCAACAAACGCGTCGCCGGTTCGGAACTCTTACCGTCCTCAACCGGAAGCAGTTGAACGTCATAGGCCCGACGAAGACGTTCCAGATTGTCGTGAATGTTGACCAGCGGCATGTCATGCTCGTGGCCGGGAAGATCACGATTAAATCGGTTCAGATCCTTGCTGTATCGAACGGGACCATCAGGGCGAACAGCCCAACTGACCACTCCGTTACAGCCAGTTACAAACAGGCCTGCCCCAGTGATGCGACGCAGTACAAACTGCTGGCCGTCACGAACATACAACGTCGCTCCATCCATCGGCGCTTTCGGAGGCCGACCGGCTTCCGGCTTTGGCCCACGATGACCTCGGCGAGGCAACACCGTTTCTTCCACAGTGATCTGATACGTTCGGTCCATCGGTTGAGCATTCAAGTAAATTAGCCGCTGCAATTCACCAGCAGCAGCAAGCGCTACGCTGTCTCCAAAGCTTTTGTAGAACAAAACCACCGCCGTGCAGATCAGGGCCGAAGTCGATAGGAGCGTGATCAATGAACGACGATGAACCAACGTTTCGGCGAGCGGCAGGGCGTCAGCCCTTCGATTGTTTGCGGCTTCATTCAGCCCAGCGGACTCATCAAGAGAAGTGCGGTACGCAGAGCTGATGGCCTGCCGCTCGCCGGAAATGACCATTTCATTTCGCAGCCGATCATGTAGCATCGCCGCCGAAGCAAATCGGTGAGCATTCTCAGGAGAAGCCTTAATCCAGGCGGCCAACTCTTCGTGTTGCCCTGCCGTGAGCAAGTCATCCAGATATCCATCTACCAAATCTGTAGCCGCCTCGTTCATTGGACGACTCCCCGAATAGCGGCTTTGTGATCGATGCATTGTCGCAATTGTTCACGAATTCGCTGCAGTGATTTTGCCACCGCATTAGCGGACATTCCCACAACCTCTGCAATCGAAGCCGGCTTGAGATCCTGCTGATATCGCAGCTCACACATCGTTCGTGCTCGACCATCAAGCGATTGCAAGCACTCGTGCAGAAGATCCAGTCGTGGCTCACCAACATCAGCAACAGAAGAAAACGCAACCTGCAGTGCGTCAATTGTTTCAGGATCGAACTCCAGTATTTGGTGCTCACGCCGTCGTCGACGTAAATAAAGTCCCACTTGGTTTCGCGCAACCCCGATCGCCCATGAGACAAACGGTCGGCCAGCGTCCCATCGGTCGAAAGATTCAATCACTGCGACCGCAACATCCTGAAGGACATCGTCTCGGTCACGAAAATCGCGGACGACAGAAGTAACGAATGCAGAAACAGCCGGCTGAGCCAGCGTCCACATTCGAGTTGCTTGTCGAGTCTGATCGTCCACAAATTTCCCCTGTTAATCGATCCTTTCGATACTTATCCGCGGGACGCAGAT
>JBIIIF010000225.1:0-11814 GCA_044235005.1 Planctomycetaceae bacterium
CTTCGACGATGACGCAATGGAAGACAGTTACGATGACGAATACGAAGACTTCGAGAGTCGTAAGTAGTTCATGAACAATAATTCCCTGGACTGCTATGACGCTCCGGGCTTCTGGGACCTCGCGTTCAGCGATGAGACGCCTCTTGAAGCGGACTTCATTCAGGCTGCGGCTTCGCGTTATTTGAAGGCCAACGGGCTCAGGGGTGACAAGCCGAGCATCCTGGAAATAGGCTGCGGTGGGGGACGGCAGGTTGTTGAACTCGCCAAGCGCGGCGTTGATGTGACTGCGTTTGATCTGAATCAGTCCTGCGTCGCATGGACTCAACGACAACTCAAGCGTCGTCGGCTTACTGCTGAGATCTTCTGCGGCGACATGACGGACTTTCGGTTGTCGCAATCCGTTGACTTAGCCCATTGCCTGATCAATACGTTTCGACATTTGCTGACAGAAGAGGCTGCTCGCAGGCATCTTGAATGTGTCGCCGAGTCTCTTCGTCCGGGTGGCATCTACCTTCTGGGCTTCCATCTGCTGCCTCCGGATGCCGCGGAGGAAGACTGTGAACGATGGACGATTCAGCATCGTCGCACAAGAGTGACAACGACGATTCGGGTGCTGAACTTCAGTCGTCGCAAAAGAATCGAGACGGTGCGATTCAGTCTGAAAGTCACGACTCCGAAGAAGATAATCCGGTTGTCGACAGATCATTCTTTGCGCATTTATCGAGCAGATCAGTTTCGATCCCTGCTGCGCTCGGTTCCGTCACTCAGATTGATCGACGTCTTTGATTTCTGCTACGACCTGAGCGAGCCGCGAGCACTCAATAATGATCTTGGGGACGCCGTATTCGTGCTTCAGAAACCATAGATCCGCGGCCGCAGGTTGATTGTTCGAACAGTTATTCCACGGTCACGCTTTTCGCGAGGTTTCTTGGGCGATCCACGTTGCAGCCTCGCAGAAGCGCCACGTGATAGGCCAGTAGTTGCAGCGGAATGGCGCAGACGAGCGGTTGCAGGTACTCTTCCACATCCGGCACGTAGATCACGTCATCGGCGATACGAGCGATATCTGTATCGCCTTCACACGCGATTGCAATGACCGGGCCACGTCTGGCGCGGATCTCTTCCATATTGCTGACAACTTTGGGATAGATGCCGCCGCGAGGAATCACGAACACGCTGGGAGTCTGCTGATCCACCAAAGCGATTGGGCCGTGCTTCATTTCGGCGGCCGGATAACCTTCCGCATGGATGTAGCTGATTTCCTTCAGCTTCAGTGCACCTTCGAGTGCCACGGGGAAATTGTAGAGGCGGCCAAGGTACAGGAAGTTGTTGAAGTGATGATACTTATCAGCAACTTCACGAACCTTATCGTGGCATTCCAGCGCTTTGCTGATTTTCTCCGGCATGTCACGCAACTGGCGAATAATGCGTTTGCCAGCCGGATATGACATATGCCGCATGCGACCCAGATAGAGCGCCAGCAGCGTAAGGACAGTCACCTGAGAAGTAAATGCCTTTGTGGAAGCGACTCCGATCTCCGGCCCCGCATGAAGATAGATCCCGCCATCTGCTTCGCGGGCGATTGTGGAGCCAACGACATTGCAGATCGCGAGCGTTGGATGGCCCTTGCGTTTGCACTCACGCATAGCGGCCAGAGTGTCTGCGGTTTCACCGCTTTGAGTAATCGCGAAGACAAGAGTGCGGTCGCTCATCGGAGGATTGCGATATCGCAATTCGCTGGCGTACTCCACTTCCGTGGGCATCCGCGCGAATTCTTCCAGCACGTATTCTCCGACCAGGCCGGAATGCCAACTGGTTCCACACGCCGTCAGGACAACTCGGTCGATCCGGCGGAGATCCTTGGGAGAAAGATTTAATCCGCCAATTACGGCGGTTGCCTCTTCACTATCGAGTCGACCACGAAGAGCATTCTCGATGGTTGTTGGCTGTTCGTAGATTTCTTTCAGCATGTAGTGTTCGTACTTGCCGAGATCTGTATCTGACGCCACCTGTTCCAGAGTTTTGACACTGACATTGACATTGCCATCGCTGCGATGGTCAATTCGCAATTCATCTGCTCGTAATACGGCCACTTCATTATCGGACAGGTACACAACGTCTTTGGTGTAGCCAACAAGGGGACTGGCGTCGCTGGCAAGGAAATACTCATCCTTGCCAACGCCAATTACCAATGGGCTTCCGCAACGAGCTGCGATGATGGTGTCCGGCAGATCTCGAAAGAGAATTCCCAGGCCGTAGGTTCCCTTCAGCAAATTCAGTGTCGCCTCGACTGCCTTCAGGCAGACATCCAGTTCCTCTGGTGAGCCATGCAGGCGTGCCTGTTCATCCAGATTGTGCGCCAGCAGATGCGCGACGACTTCGGTGTCCGTCTGAGAACGAAAAACATAACCCAGAGTTTGCAACTGACGACGGAGGATGTCGTAGTTCTCAATCACGCCGTTATGGACAATCACCACTTCGCCATTGCCGCCGATATGCGGGTGCGAATTCTGATCGGTGGCTGCTCCATGAGTCGCCCATCGAGTGTGCCCGATCCCGATCTGGCCGACCAGCGGCTCAGCCTTCAGCAATCCGGCAAGTTCTGAAACACGTCCCGCTTTTTTGCGAACCGCAATCGTGTTGCCGTATTGAACTGCGATCCCCGCACTGTCATAACCACGGTATTCAAGCCGATGCAGGCCCTCGAGCAGCAGTTCCGCAACAGGCCGGTAACCCACGTATCCGACGATACCACACATGACAGAAGCCTTCGCAGTGAACACACTTCGCACGAGAAACGATAAGGCAAAGTTTTAGTATCGTTATCGGCATGAGAATCCATCCCACAGCATCACCCTCAGCGAATGTTAATCTTCCAATAGTTGAGTGTCGGCGGAATCTGCCGAAGCGGTCCAGTGCAGGGACCAGCATCAGGACAGTTCGGCATTTGATGCCCGGGGAGGGAAAATCCCGGGCTCAGCTTAGCTGGACAGCGCGAAGTTCGAGGTTGAGTTTGTCTGTACCCGCACGGGGGAAATGCGAGATCATCGATCGTTGTTCTTCACCGAACACCCCTGTTTTTGATTCATGTGATTCATCTGTGTTCTCTGTGGTAAAAATGCGATTCTGTTTTTGACCACAGATAGCGCAGATTTCACGGATAAGATCTCAGTCAGAGCGTCACGCGAAGCCTGAGCATCTGGCACAACATGGCGCTGTCCAGACAGAATCGGTCCAGAAATCAGGGGCTGAATCACAACCCGACGCGTTAGCGTGGGATGTACGGAGCAACCTGTAAAACGCGAAATCGCAATCCCTCGATCATGTTTCGGGTTGTGATTTGTCGCCTCAGTCGAAACCGTAAGTTGTTTCGGGACTGTTCCAGCGAGACGTCGCTTGATATCTGCGTCCGCTTCTGCAACATCCGGTCTCAACAGTTTCGGGAATGATCCATTTGTCGGAGTCGATCCAGAGGTGCAGAAAAGAAACTTGATCCAGTTCATGAATGTCGCTTTGCTGGTCTTGCTGACTCTTTGTACACAGAAACTCACTGCAGTCGGCGATGAGCCATCCTTGAAAGTCAGGAGGGACGATTCAAAACGCTGTCTGATCATTCATTCGGATGATGCAGCGATGAGTCATTCCGTGAATCGTGCGACCATCGATGCGATGGAGAACGGGTTTGTTTCTTCGTGCAGTATCATGGTCCCATGTCCGTGGTTTCCCGAGTTTGCAGAATGGGCTCGTCAGCATCCTGAGAAAGATTTCGGCATCCATCTCACTCTTAACTCGGAGTTCGGCTCCTACCGCTGGGGCTCAGTCGCTGGACGAGATAAAGTCCCGACGCTGGTCGACAAGGATGGCTATCTTTTCAAATCAAAAGAAGAAGTGATCGCACGAGCTCGTCCCGCAGAAGTTGAGATTGAGCTGCGGGCTCAGATCGATCGGGCCCTTGCGGCGGGTATTCGCCTAAGTCACCTGGATACTCATATGGGCACGGTTGTCTCAACAGGCGACATGCTGGACATCTATGTGCGGCTGGGCGTCGAATACAACCTGCCCGTGATGATCATGCGCAATCTTGATCCTGCGCTGGCAGCAGGCTATCCGGATCTGGTGCGGCGCAATAGTGAATACGTTCGGCAACTGGAGGCGAAAGGTCTGCCGGCGATTGATTACCTGTATCAGTTCTATGACGGCAAGGACCACGATGCTCGTCAGAAGAGGTATCTGGAAACAATCAGGAAACTCAAGCCTGGGGTCACCCAGATGATTATTCATTGTGGTTACGACGACAGTGAGTTGCGGGCGATCACCGGAAGCCATTTTCTTCGTGATGATGATCGCAGGATCTTTTCGGATCCTGCAGTACGTCAGCAGATCGAGGCGATGGGCGTCGAAATTATTGACTGGACTGAACTGAGGAAGATGCATGAGTCCCGCTGATTTTGAATCATGTCGCAGCTTGAACGGAGAACTCACTTTCAGGGTTCTCAAGGCCGCTTGCCGGATTGCTGTTGCGGCCATTTCTCCCGGACAACGCGAGGATGAGCCTACTTAGGCGGCGTGGCAGGGTTAATCCGAAGTCGGACGTCAAAGTCAGCAGAACCCCACCATGTTGTTGAAAACAGGCAACACAGGTAAACATTGCGAGGCAAGAAAGCAACACGAGTCAACGATCACGGGACTGAGACCACCGCCCAATAGCGGTTTGTCATTCAACATTTCTCTGACGCGAAAGAGCGCGAAGCGAAAGGTAGACGCCCGTGGAAATGTTCGATGATATCGTCAAAGAGTTTCCGGTAGAGAGTTACGAGAACCTTGATCAGTTGGACAAGGACCTGCTGGCGTTGGAGGAGGCCCCGGATGATCGCAGTCGGTTGTCGAGTATTTTTCGGACGATTCATACAATCAAGGGCAACTCGGGACTTCTGGCATTCCCGAAGCTTGAGCATGTTACACATGTGGGTGAAAACCTGCTGGTGCAGTTTCAAGACGGTGCATTGCGGTTGAACGCCGAGATCACATCGGGCCTGTTGTCCATGGTGGATGCTGTTCGCAGCATTCTCGGACAGATTGACAGCACCGGTATGGAAGGTGGTGAGGCCTACGAAGTTCTCTTCGCCACATTGGGGCGTTTGAAGAGTGGGAAGTCGGCAGCGGCAGCAGTCCCGGAAGCTGCGGCTTCAGAGCAGGCTGAGATCGAAGTCGAGCAGGTCATTCGAGAACTCAGCAAGGACATCGCAGCGGCTGTCTCGGAGTCGACGACGAAGAGCAAGAAGACAAAAGGCAGCAAGGCGAAGAGTAAAGCGGTCTCGGCCGAGGCAACTCGTGTTGCCGTGCCTGTGCCGGCCGTCATGATTTCGAAGCCGACCGTTCATGTTTCGGAAAACTATGAGCATGATCATCCTGTGTGGCAAACAGGTTCAGGTCAAGATGGCCGGTGTCGACGAGTTTGTTATGAAGCCATTCACGTCCGAAATTCTGATCGAGAAACTGATGCTGATTGGTGTTCAGTGTCCGGCCGCGGCCTGAGTCTTCATGTCTCAAGTCTCATCGCGTGAAATACCTGACACAGGACCTCGGCAGCGAGCAATCGATTGATCCTCAGGGCAAATACACGCGTGACGCCGTCGGCTTCGCGTGACCTTTAAAGAGACGCTCAGGCGGTCTCAATCAACCATAGAATGAAGAGTGTGACACAATGACAACAGCAACCTCGCCAACGACAGAGCTGGCCCCGAATCTGCAGGTGGAATTCCGCCGAAAGGCTCAGGCCCTGCAAATGCTGCCAGGGGTCGCCGTTCAGGCTCTGGAGATCGCTCGTGATCCGGAATGCACCATTCGTGAGTTTGTCGCCGTGGTCGAACGCGACGCCAAACTCGCGGCTGACATTCTGGCCATGTCGAACTCCGTGATGTTTTCTGCAGGCGGTCCACCCGTGCTTAGTCTGCAGCAAGCCATTGTTCGCCTTGGTTTTCGCCAGTGCCGAAATCTGATCCTCAGCACCAGCATGGCTTCGCTGATGAAGAATCTCAGCCTGGAAGAGGAATGGGTGCGAGACGTCCTGTGTCGTCATGGCTTCCTGACTGGAATGCTGGCGATCAATGTGAACAAGATTGTGGGGACAGGTTTTCAGGGTGAAGAATTCGCTGCAGGTCTGGTCCATGACTTTGGGCGACTTCTGCTGGCGGTGGTGGCTCCGGACAAGTTCTGTACGGCCGATCCACTTCACTTTGACGAATCTCCGGAGATGCTCACCATCGAACGGCGAATCCTTGGCACAGACCATTGTGAAGCGGGTGCATGGTACGCAGAACTCAGCAAGCTGCCTTCTGAGTTTGTGGAAGTCATCAGATATCACCACAACCCGGCTGCGTGCACCAAACATCGCCGTCTGGTGGCTCTGGTGGCCATCGCAGACCATATGGCCAGCTATCTGCAGAGATTCGACAACGGCACTCAATATAACGTGCGGGATAACGAAGCGGTCTACGTTCTCGAGAGCTGCGGTCAGCCGAACGTTGCTGCACGCCTGGCCGACGTCTGCCGGGAAATGATGACCTCCGCAAAGAAGGATGTTCAGAAAATGTGGTCGGTCTAGTCTCCCCTCGTATTCTGAAATCGAATTTCTCCGGATATCCCTTCAAGAAGAATCTGGATTTATAAAATGGGCATGATTATCAGAGTCATGGTCGCGGATGATTCCTCAGTGACTCGGCGCATCGTGTCCGAAGCAATCGCACGGGAACCAGATATGGAACTCGTCGGTGCTGCACAGGACGGTGAAGAAGCCATTTCGTTCTTCAAGTCACAGAAGCCTGACCTCGTTCTTCTGGACGTGGACATGCCCACCCTGAATGGCCTTGAAGCACTGAAAGCGATTCGAAAAATTAACGATTCCGTTCCCGTGATTATGTTCAGCACCTTGACGGTGAAGGGCGGAGAAGCAACGCTGGATGCTCTGTCAGCGGGCGCAACAGACTATGTTGCCAAACCTGCAGGAGTAGGTCATTTGAACAAGGCGATGGACTACCTGCGGCAGGAGTTGATCCCCAGGGTGAGAATGTGGGGCGCGCGGTTTAAGTCACGGCAGGAGAAAGCGGCTCAGGCCAGCGCTGCGGCTCCTCAAAAGACAAACGGCATGGTGAGTTCGACGACGCCGGCTCCAGACAAGGATGCCCGCGGGAGTGCATCATTTACGCTGACCTCGTCTAAACCCGACGTCAGTTCTTCTCAGCCCGCCCCACGACGCAGAAGTGTTTCGGTGGATGTTCTGGCCATTGGATCTTCAACCGGTGGTCCGAATGCTCTGGCAGAACTCATCGGACTGCTGCCCGGTGACCTTGGGGTTCCCGTGTTGATTACTCAACATATGCCACCGGTGTTTACGCAGTTGCTGGCCGAACGTCTTGACCGAGGCTCACGGCTGAAAGTCAAAGAAGCGTTTGACGGTGCTGTGGTGAAGGCTGGCGAAGCATGGATTGCTCCTGGTGACTTCCATATGGTGGTGACCCGCGAGGGGACCGAAACCATTCTGAGAATCAACAAGAACGCTCCCGAGAATTCCTGTCGTCCGGCAGTCGATGTGATGTTCCGCTCAATTGCCGAAGTGTATGGAGCCAGTACTGTGGCCTGCGTGCTGACAGGAATGGGACGAGACGGAACAGCGGGGGCTCAGGTACTGGCCAAAACAGGAGCCTGCATCCTGGCTCAGGACGAAGCGTCTTCCGTGGTCTGGGGGATGCCGCGAGCTGTCTACGAAGCGGGCATTGCGGACGCGGTTCTGAATCTGAAGGACATGGCTGCGGCAGTTACAACTCGGATTCGCGGCTCGAACAACGCGGCAACCCTGACCGCCACACGCTGATCAGGTCGCCGCGAGAATCCTGTTGTTGGACGTGCGGCCAACTCCACCAGCCGCAATCGCGTCCAATATGTTTGCGATGAGCGAAGAAGCGCTGTCCGAGGCTGAAATTCGCGATGCCGTCGGGGAAATCGTCAACAGGGTTGGCGGGTAGTCTCTGATAACCTGGCGAATGCCTGACGACCTCCAGTCGATAAAATCCCAGCCGCGATTCTGCGCTGAATCTCAGAGCATCCGCAGAGGATAAAACCTTACGAAGACTATGG
Organism: Planctomycetaceae bacterium; assembly: GCA_044235005.1. Lineage (GTDB taxonomy): Bacteria > Planctomycetota > Planctomycetia > Planctomycetales > Planctomycetaceae > SXXK01. The sequence goes on from JBIIIF010000225.1 coordinate 8,134, forward strand.
TCAAAGACCTGCAGAATCACTCCTAAGCGGGTGAGCGACATGCCGTTGCTCACCCGCTTTTCGCATTTCCGGTGCCGTCTGTTGAGATGTCCGGTTCTATCATGATAGGATCCCCGACTGAACGGCGGGAAATGAACACTTCATTTCCCGATGGCTGTGATTGAGCATTCTTCCTGTCTCTTCTGCACCGCGGTGCTTTGGCGGAAATCTGGTCTGATATGAATCCTGGCTCTGATCCGGACGCAGCAACTTTACGCACCACGCTCGCACATCTTTACGCAAATCCAGCCGCGCTGGAGGCCGCCATCGAGAAGCTGCTCAGCATCAGTCCTGGCACGGACTCGGAGGCTATTGACGGCGTCGACCTGGATCTGCAGCGACGTGAACGCTGCGGTTTCCCCGAAGTCGTGTTTGGGGAAGGAAAGCCTGCCGCGATGATTGTGAGTATCCTGGAAAAACAGCGCAAAGCTGGTCAGGACAGTCTGGTGACAAGAGTTCGCCCCGATCAGGCTGGCGAGTTATTCAGTGCCTTTCCCGATGCTATCTACAACGACACCGCCCGCACGTTGCGACGTCACGTGACTCCGGAACCAGCCCTCGAAACAGAACCTACTGTCTTCGTTGTGGCAGCCGGCAGCAGCGATCGACCAGTCGCAGAGGAAGCTCTCGAAACGTTGCGGTGGATGCGAGTTCCCTCGGAGCTGATCATTGATGTGGGCGTCGCTGGCCCTCATCGACTTCGAAAACATATCCCTCGCCTGCAAAAGGCCCTTGTGATCGTCTGCGTCGCGGGCATGGAAGCGGCCCTGCCGTCCGTCCTCGGCGGCTACGTTCCCTGCCCGGTCATCGGAGTTCCCACGTCCGTCGGCTACGGGGCTTCTCTGCAGGGAATCACCGCGATGTTGTCGATGCTGACCTGTTGTGCGTCGAATGTCTCCTGCGTGAATATTGATGCAGGCTTCAAAGGTGGTTACGTGGCCGGATTGATTGCAAGCCGTGTTTCTGAGCAAGCACGCCGAGCCTAATGACGAATTCGAAGATTGCGAAACTCAATCTGAGTCGGATAGAGTTGAAGGCCGATGTGGCCATTGAGTGGCAGATCGGGTAGTCCCTGTTTCACGACAACGACATCGTTAATCTCCAACGATAAGTTCTGTCCTCGCACCACCATTTTCAAACGATGCCACTGATTGGGTGGAACCATCGGGGTCGGTTGAGGGGCAAATCTTCCAAAGATGCTGCCTGTTTTTCTGTCGGCTGGCACAGAGACGAAACCAGGATCGTTATCGTCGAGCAACTGAATCTCCACAAAGTCCTTGCCGGAAACGTCGCCCGTCGGAAACGCTCTCGGAAACAGTCCGCTGTTGCTGCCAGTACTCAGCTTATACTCCAGCTCGAGTTCATAGTCAGAAAACTCAGCTTCAGACATCAGCCAGCCGTTGCCGTTTTGCTGCGAAGTATTGCCTGTCAAAATCCCGCTCTTAACGGTCCAGCCATCAACGCCGATCACTTTCCAGCCGGTGAGGTCTTTCCCGTTGAACAGCGACTGCCAACCGCTGTGATCTCCCGAATCCGGCGACGCGATCGCCATATTCCTGCCCCGGCCCGAGACTTCGCGCACTTTGACCGAATGAAAAGTCACAGGACGTCGCCACGATCCAATGCCAATTCTTCCCGGATGCTTCATGGGAGTTACGGTCTCTGTGCTGAATCGTGAGAAATCACCCGACCATTTGACCAGTTCTTTGCCATCCAGCAACGTCCGCAATCCTCCTCGTCGCACTTCTACCGACGACCGATACCGCTGACCGACAACAATCGATTCCGGTATCTGCACCGCCGCTTCCTTGTTGTCTTTGGCAAACTTCCCGTCAAGTAGTTCAAAGCCATACAACGGTGGATCGACGTTGTGTGAGTTAAGCTTCCAGGCAAATATCTTACCGCCAGCAGACACATACTGATTCACATTCAGTCCGGTCCCCGTTGTCGTGAACTCCACTTCAAAGTCGTACTCTTCTGCTGGCTCATACGGCAACTGCAGAACACTCGCCCCCGCCGCGTTCTCACAGGAAATCCCATCAGCAACCTTTTTCCAATTGCCGACACCAACATCTCTCTGCAGGTCAACCAACGCCAGCAGATCGATTGAGTTCTTCGCCGCTGCCACCGCTGGACTCGTTTCGGCAGGTTTCAATGGAGGCGATTCTGCAGACACTTCCGGCGCTGCCGGACTATTCATAGCGGCGCCCGTTGTCGACGAGTTCAGGACGTTGCCGGCAATCAATTTTTGGCCAATTTTGTTGTCTCCCTCGTTGACAATGAGCTGGTCACCAATCAACTCAACTTTGATCCGAGTCTCTTCGCCCTTCTTCAATGCGAAGACTTCGGTTTCAAACGACAGATCCCCTCGAGTCACAATAAGTTTCTTGTCCCCGGTTACCAGTGAAACCGGCTCGATGTCTGTCGCCCGAAACGTGACCTCGGTGCCCTTCACCTTCATCTCAACATCCGGATCCAGTATCTCCACGCGCAGAGTTCCGTGCGGAGTTCTCATCAGGATGACAACCGCTGCCAGAATCAACGCAGCCGCCGCAGCTCCGCCAAACAGAATGCGTTTATCGAGATACCATGGAGGCGACGCCGTCTGAACCTCCACAGCACGATTTCCACGTCTCGCCTCCCGTTCCTGCTTACGGATCCGTGTCATGGTCTGCGGATCGGTATCAACCCCGATACTGCCATTCAGCATCGTCGCTTCAGCCGCAGGATTGATTTTCACACGAGTCGCCGGCTCGGTGCTTTTCCGAGTCGCAGGGGGAGTAGTCAATGATGATGGTGAGCCTCCCAGTTGGCTCAGAAACGATTGCAGGCTCGGGTCTTCAAAATTGTTCGGTGCCGCCACATCGGGAGTTGACTGCGAACCGGTTCGACAGCTTTCCAGATCACGAATGACTTCTGTCATCGACTGGTATCGGTCCTTCGCCTGCTTCGCCACCATTTTGCGAAAGACGGCATCCAGCGCGGCAGGAATCTCGCTGTCCACCGCACACAACGATGGAATCTGTGCGTCGCGATGCGCCAGCAATTTTGCCATCAGCGAATCACCTTCATACGCACAGCGACCCGCGAGCAGATACCACAGGGAAATCCCAAGACTATAAATATCACTGCGAGCATCCGCATGTTTTGTGCTCATCGCCTGTTCGGGAGCCATGTAATCCACTGTTCCCATCACAGCGCCGGTGCTGGTGAGTTCGCCCTGGCTGCCGGAATCTCCTTCAATGCGTGCCAGACCCATGTCCAGAATCTTGACAGTGCCCGATGTATCCAGCAGCAGATTCGCCGGCTTGATATCGCGATGCACCACGCCTTGCTGATGAGCATACTCCAGCCCCCGCGCCGCCTGCAGGATAAATTGCACTGCCTGTGAAACTGACAACGGACCGTTCTTCCTGACCAGCGCAGACAGATCACTGCCTTCGACATATTCCATCACGAGAAAGTGAGTCCCCTTAGCTTCGTCGGCATCATCAGTCGCCACCACGTTTGTGTGTCGCAGCTTTGCGGCCGCTTCCACTTCGCGATGAAATCGCTTGAGAGCATCGGGGGTCTTCACCAGACTTGATGACATCACTTTCAGGGCAACCAGACGCTTCAGCCTTTTATGTTCGGCCTTCAGCA
>JBIIIF010000442.1:0-3336 GCA_044235005.1 Planctomycetaceae bacterium
GCAGCAGCCGGATTCCCACCTTCGTATCCGGTCGCAGTGATCGTTTCGGGTTGATCGATTCCATTCGACGAAATCGTTCTCCAGGTTTTCCCCGCTGCGGATGATCCCCAGGTCGCATCGTTCATCAGGAACGCAGGGTTCGCATAACCCGACGTATGATCGATCACGCCCTTACTACCCATGATGCGGAGACCAAAACGATTCGGACTGCCACCCGCCCCTTTCTTCGATGAGAAGTATCCCGTCACCCCGCTCTTGAATCGCCACATCGCATCGACTCTGTTTCCAGCCAGCGGACCGACACCTTCATTGCCCGGCTTAATGTGTTCACGCGTAACTCGTTTTCCATCCTGAGACAGCGACGCATAACACGATTCCGGTTCGCCGGCAAAAGCTCGCATCAGATCCAGAACATGTGTTCCCAGAACCCAAAGATCTTCCGCCCCGCCACGCGCGTCTTCTTTGCCTCGCGCGCGGATCTCCAGTACATCGCCGATTTCACCGGCTTGAATGAGCTTGCGGATCACATCCAGTTGCGGCGAGTATCGACTGATGTGGGCTACGGCAAGCTTCAGGTGCCGCATTTCACACGCCTGAATCATCTCGTCGGCCTCGCTCAATGTTCGGCAAAACGGTTTCTCCATGTACATGTGACAGCCATGTTCCGCGCAGGCCAGAACCATGTCGCGATGCTGATCAATCCACCGAGGACAGACCGCCACGATGTTGGGTTTTTCCTTCTCCAGCATTTCACGGTAGTCCGCATAACTGCGAGCAGCACCCGTTCGAGGCACAGCCTTGCTGCGGCCTGATTCATCCTGATCAGCAACCGCCACAACTTCGCAGTGTTCAATGGACTGCCAGACAGCATCCAGCCCATGCCCGTAGTCGCCTCGTCCCGTGCTGCCGATGATCGCCACTTTGTATTTGGCCATGTCTTGTTCCGTTAGTGCTGGAGGTGGGACAGTGTTCAAGAAGCAGAAGCCCGTCGACGGAGCGACGGCACAGTCTGTTGAAGATCCGTTTACCGCCCAGCCGAAGGCGCCGGCTTTGTGCTGGCCGGCGCCTTCGGCTGGGCGGTAAACGGTGGTCCGCAAGATGCGACGAAATCAACACGCCGTTTGTAAGGTACGCCCGTCGCTCCGCCGACGGGAATTTTGCAGCTCAAACACCCTTTGGCACAGCCCAATGACCATCCCGATATTGGCGACGCACCAACGCATTCGCCTCCTCACCGTTGGTGATGACTTCCTTGTCAGGATCAAAGTGCAGCACTTGACCCGTGCGAGCAGCAATATTCGCGAGATGGACAATCGTGGCCGACAACCGACCGGCATCAACGGATGCGTTCACGGATTTTGCTGGATCGCGAATTGCATCGAAGAAGTTCTGATGATGCGCCTGTAAATCACCTCCACCAGTGCGTTCACCCAGCAGCTTGCCGCGAGGACCATACAACTTCCAGCCGATGCTGTGGCCCATGACCAGCACACCTTCTTTGCCATAAAAGGCGGCTCCGTTTTCATAGCCTTCCTGAACATAAGGGCTCCAGATTCGCTGCTCAAAAATCAACTGCTTGCAGCGACCAGCCGGAGCACCGTCCACCGGATATTCACAGACGGCATACTGCGTGTCTGGAAACTGCTGATCATCATCGAAGAAGTTCTTCTGACCAAAACACGTAACTCGACTGGGATGAGTTTCCACACCCAAACCCCACAGCGCGACGTCGATGTCATGCACGCCATCGTTGCCGATGTCGCCACAACCAAAGTCGTACCACCAACGCCAGATGCCATGCAAAAGATTCGGACGCCAGGGAACTTCCGGAGCTGGCCCGAGCCAATTATCGAAATCCAAGTGCGGCGGTGGCGATCCCGGTTGAGCTTTCCCGATTGTTCCGCGTCGCTGACTGTTCCATGCCTTGGCAACCAGGATCTCACCGATCTCGCCATTGCGAATTCGTTCGATCCCTTCTGCGACACACGGAGTACTACGGCTCTGAGTACCGACCTGCAATCGCTTCCCGCTGCGTTTGACCGCTTCGGCCAACAAGCGTCCTTCGCGAACGTTATGGCAACAAGGTTTTTCGACATAGACATGCTTGCCGGCATCCAGAGCAAGAATCGCGGCAGGAGCATGCCAATGGTCGGGCGTGGCGATAAACACGGCGTCGATCGATTGGTCATCCAGAATCGTGCGAAGATCTCCGGTCGACTTCGGCGCCTTCCCGGATCCCTCCTGAATAATCTTCGCGGCGTCCGCCAATCGCTGCTGGTCAACATCGCAGACGATCGCGACTTCCACATCTTTCCGCTGCGACAAAACTCGGAGATGGTTTGAGCCCATCCCGCCGCAGCCAATGAATCCAATCTGTAACCTGCCTGAAGACTTCTCGTCGGCCTGGCTGCTTCTGCTAATCGCCGTGAATGCGACCGCTGCGGTGGTTGATTTCAGGAACTCTCGTCTCGGTGGGGACATCGCTATGCTCCTGGGCAATTGAATCATTGAAAATTTTTTTGCACGGGCTCTTAATTCAATGAATGATTCGAACCTGGTTGATACCGACGCAGCCCGTCATCTCACTTGAGAGAATATCGGTGTTGGTTCCATGAAGCAACGTACTCAAGGGCTTCAATTGACCGTTGAAAAGTTTGTGTGATTCGCTTCCTGAAGGCATTCTGTTTTGCAATCATGCGGTGTTTCTCTCCTCCCGCCCTGGAAAGGTCGTAGTCGTGATTTCACAAACTGTCGAGTACGCACTCCGCGCGGTTGTAACGATCGCTCAACACGGAGGACGTCCATGCACGGCGAAAGAGATTGCCGCGAAAACTCAGGTCCCCGCACCGTACCTGTCTAAACTCATGCAGGGACTGGCCAAAGGAGGCATCGTGTCTTCTCAGCGAGGACTCCATGGGGGCTTTGTGCTGACCAAAAGTCCCGACGACCTGACTCTGTGGGAGGTCATCGAGTCCGTCGAACCATTTCAGCGAATTCGCAAATGTCCGCTGGGCATCGTGTCTCACACCGGAACACTCTGCCCCTTGCACCAGAGTCTTGATGATGTGATGGCTCGTGCCGAAAAGAGCCTGCGAGAGCTGACGGTCACGGCGATTCTGCAGCAACCAGGTGCCGTGTCACCTCTCTGCGAACAAAACCAGCAGCCTCTTGTGATGCTGGGACTGGGGCGGTAAACGAAGGATCCCTCCGCGGCAGGAATCGAGGCTGCCTGTTCACAGGATTCCTTCCCAAGCCATCGCCTGAATGGTGGTCGCACACGGACTAATTCAACCATTTCCGGGAAAAAAAGCTCGATCCTTCCAACTTCCCGGTCAA
>JBIIIF010000227.1:0-11736 GCA_044235005.1 Planctomycetaceae bacterium
ATCCGGGCGATACGACCTGATCATCAGACTTCCAGATGATTTTCCTTCCCGGCTGGGCAACGCAGAAGACTCCGCGCCCTGTGCCGTGCAGTTGGTGACGGACGGTCAGAATCCGATGGCGGTGGCAATGGTCACGTCCGTCGTCAGGGGTTTCTTCGCACAGAAGAAGGCGGCAGTAACCGCCGAGCAGATGATGAGCCTCAGTCAGGCGGCTCAGTCTTCCAGCGGATCTGGCGACCCTCGCGAAGGTAATGGAACTCAATATTTTGACAAGGTGAAAAATCCATCTGAGGTGTTCGGAAACGATCCCGATAGTCGCTTCATTGTAACCGATTCCGATGGCGTCAGTTCGGTGAATGGAGTTTCGGACGTTCCCAAAGAATGGGCGATCGCGCCGCCGAAAGTTGAACTCACCACCGAAGAACTTCTGGAAACGGCGTTGGCTGATACACCGGATTCAGAAATCGAGGAGGCTGTCAGCATCAGCGTTGAAAACCCACAAGCGGCGACTCAGGAGAATCCTCGCATCGCCATGTATGCCGCCGGGATCGCGGTCCTCTTCCTGCTGTTTTCTTCCACCGGAAACGCCGCCGCGCTGCTGGAGGAAGCGGAATCGGGAACACTTGATCGCATTCTGGTCAGCCAGGCAGGGTTATTTCATATCGTCACCGGCAAATGGCTGGGCATCCTTTTGCTGGGATGCCTGCAAATCACAGTGATGTTTGTCTGGGCGGAACTCGTCTTCAGGATACAGCTTGCAAAACACATTGTCGGATTCTGCATCATGACCTTCAGCACGGCTGCCGCCACCGCAAGTTTCGCAATGCTGCTGGCTACGTTGTGCAAGTCCCGCGCACAACTCAATGCGGTTTCTGTGGTCATCATTCTGAGTATGTCGGCCGTGGGCGGCAGCATGATTCCTCGTTTTGCCATGAGCGATCGCATGAAGGAAATCGGCCGATGGACATTCAATGCGTGGGCTTTGGATGGCTATCAAAAGGTATTCTGGTTTCAGTCCCCGCTGACAAGCCTGCAAAATGAAGTCGCCGTGCTGCTGGGCAGTTCATTGGTGCTGGGCGTGCTTACGCTATTGTTTTCCGGACGCTGGAAACGCGGTTAAAGGGTGCTTGAACTCGTAACAACTCTGCGCGGCATGACAATGTTGGTCTGCTAATTCAAACTCAACATCCCAGCACAGAATTCAATCGCAAAGACCAACTCATGAGACGACTCAATCCGGTCACAATACTAATCACACTCACTGGCCTTGCGGCCAGCGTTCTGCTTTACCTCGACAGCCGCAGCACGCCCGTCGTGGCAGAAGATTCAGGACCACTGGCAGTGGTCAAGCCACTACCGGGGTACACGGAAACATCGAATAACCAGTTCTCAATCAGTGCCAACCAAACTGAAACCACTACGAAAGCGAATTCAGAAGCAAACTTGGCCGATGTGCCTGTGCCTGCCGGTGAATCAACGCAAACCGTCTCAATTCATGTCTCCGGCCTGAAGACCCAGTCGTCAAATCTCTATGTCGCGATCTTCGATTCTGCAGAAGGATTTCCAAAACCTGAGCACAGCAGGACGACAACGACGATACCCGTCGATACAGAAAGCGTGGAGTTTTCTCTTTTGCTGCCAGACTCTTCACCAACCGGCATCGCCATCTTTCAGGACCTCAACGGTGATGGAAAGCTGACAAAGAACGGCTTTGGTTTGCCGATCGAACCCTACGGATTCTCCAACAACGCCCGCTCAACATTCGGGCCACCATCCTTCAGCCAGGCCGCTTTCAAAGTCAGCGAAAAGACTTCACCTATCGAGATCACAGTCCGGTGATTAACGATGTTGTCGGCCCTTCGATGAACGGTGATGTCAGCGATCTCAGTGAGTTAGCAAGTTTCGGCCGCAAAATCCGGGATACAAGACTCGTGAACCCCATACAGCCAGACCGAGTCCCCCAATGACATCGATCACGTGGTGTTGATGAAGGAACAGCGTCGAAAAACTCAAACCGACCGCCCAGTTCCACAAGAGAGCTTTTCCGCTTCGAGTGGCAGCGCGGGCATAAATGTCGAGCGTCGCAACTCCCCAGGCGACATGTAATGATGGACAGCAATTGAATCTGAGATTGGCGTTGTCAGCAAATTCATACATCGCCCGCCATATCCCCATGTCGGCGGGATCCGAGGATGGAAAACCGGGCTCGAACGGAATCACGAGAAAACAGATTCCTCCTACCAGTGTCATCAGAAACCAGACCGCCGCCAAAGCATTCATTTCACTGCGAGTTCTCAGGATGAACGGCGCTGCGGCGTAAATGAGATGCAGAGAGTTGTAGAATACTGTGGTGGCCGGAATCAGCGGGATCAATAGCTCCGCGTTGTGATACAGCGGTACTCGATACTGATGCCGTCCAGTCCAATAGTCGGCTCCGGCGTAGACGAACGCAAACCAGGCAAAGCTTGGGATGCCCAGTACGAAGTAGGCATAGGCAAGATTCCTTGCTCCTGGCCAGCCCCAGAATTTGCGATGATCACTATCGTTCATTTTCATCAAGCTGTCGGTGCTTCAATTCCTTCAGACCGCTCCTCATCGTACAATTCGCCACGTGTGTTGGACGACGAAATGAATTGCTGCGTGAGTCAACGCCTGTGGATGTTAATCCTCCATCGCTGCGAATTGCACTGATCTCTCCGAAAGGGCCGCTATATCGGCATCGCGGAGGTATCTTCGGCAAATCTCTGCGCTATATGCCGCTGACTTTGCCAACACTCGCAGCACTGGTTCCACCAGAACTCGATGCCACAATTCAATGCTTCGACGAAGGCATTGCCGACGTTCCCGTGGATCTCAAAGCCGATCTGGTCGGGCTGACGGTGATCACCGGAACAGCTCCGCGAGCTTACGCACTGGCCGCTGAGTTTCGCCAGCGGGGCATCAAGGTTGTTCTGGGCGGGCCTCATGTCACATTGCTGCCCGATGAAGCTCAACAGCACGCAGATAGTATCGTCATTGGCTATGCCGAAGAAGAATGGCCACGTTTGTTACACGACTTCGCGGCCGGTCGCATGAAACCTCGCTATCAACAGCGACCAGACTTCGAACTCACGGGACGACCGCTGCCAGATCGATCCGTTTTGCCGGAGAAGCGATACCTCACCGCCGATGTCTTCGAAGCAACTCGAGGCTGCGTTCATAATTGTTCGTTCTGTGTTGTTCCGGCCGCATGGGGACGAAAACCGTGGCAAAAACCAGTCGAAGCTGTCATCGAAGATCTGATCCGTCGCAAAGCCAGGCGAGCCATCTTTATTGATCTCAACCTGATCTCTGACAAAGGCTACGCCGCTCGACTCTTCGAAGCGTTGATCCCGCTGAAGATTCAATGGTACGGTCTGGCAACCACTTTACTTTGTGACGATATCCCATTGCTGGATCTGGCAGCCGCGAGCGGTTGTCGAGGATTGCTGATGGGACTGGAGTCAATCTCCAACACTGCGTTGAAGGGATCTCACAAAGCGTTTAACAACCCGGAAGAGTATCCTCGAATCGTCCACGAACTTCACAAACGTCGGATCGCTCTTCAGGGCTGCTTTGTCTTTGGGCTCGATGATGACACTCCGGATGTGTTTCAGAAGACAGCTGACTTCGCGGTTCGTTGTGCTATCGACTTGCCTCGATTTGCTATCGTGACACCGTTTCCGGGTACCGGCCTGTACAACGAACTGAGTGCTCAGGACCGAATCTTCACACGCAACTGGGAACTCTACGACGGCCAACATGTCGTCTTTCAACCAGCTCAGATGACTGTCGACCAACTGCAGAAGGGCACAGAGTATGCATGGAAGTATGCTTATTCGTGGGGCAACATTGCACGACGGCTTTGGCATTCGCCGACAGCATGGCCATTGGCATTTACGACCAATATTGGTTACCGCTATTACGCTTATCACCTCGATCGGTTCTACAATTGTGATGTCCCGGTGTTGCCAACTCTGACGAAATCAGCAGCAACTCCTGTTGCATCACCAGAGCGGCCCGCGGTACGTCGAGAAGGTTGCGGCACAGCGGTCGACGAGGTCCTTGTCTCCCTGGAAATGCGGGATTCATGAGCAGCCGAAAGCCATTTCGCCTCACGATCGTGCATCCGTGCGTTGGTCGACCACGAGGCATGAAGCGTTACATCCGAACGTGGCAGATGGAATGTCTTCCAGCGGCGATGATTGCCGCTCTGACACCGCCAGACGTCGAAAAGAAATTCTATGACGATCGCCTTGAACCGATTCCGTTTGATGAACCGACAGACCTGGTTGCAATCAGCGTAGAAACCTATACCGCCAAACGCGCTTACCAAATTGCCAGCGAATATCGCCAGCGCGGTGTGCCGGTTGTGATGGGCGGGTTTCATGCGACGCTCTGTCCGGAAGAAGTGGGCCTGTACGCAGACACGCTTGTTGTCGGTGAAGCCGAACGAATCTTCGAACAGGTCGTTGATGATTATCGCCACGGCTGCCCAAAACCGTTTTATCAAAGCAAAGAGCGACCTCAGCTGCGGGTCACGCCGGATCGTTCCATCTTTCAGGGCAAGCGATACCTGCCGATTCGCCTTGTCGAGTTCGCTCGCGGCTGTCGATTCCGCTGCGACTTCTGTGCGATTCAGTCATTCTTCAGCGCAACGCACAGCCATCGTCCTGTGGATCGAGTTCTGGAGGAGATTGCCCGAGTTCGTCGGCCGGGGCAGATGATCTTCTTTATCGATGACAACCTGACCTCCGGGCTTGATGAAGCCAAGGAACTGATGGAGGCACTGATTCCGCTCAAGATCCGCTGGGTGAGTCAGTCAGCGATCAATGTGTGTCACGACGAAGACACTCTGGACCTGATGCGCCGCAGCGGGTGTCAGGGAGTTCTGATCGGCTTCGAATCTCTGCACGCTGACAGCCTGAAACAGATGAATAAATCGTTCAATCTGATGGCTGGCGGACCGGCGAAAGCCCTGGCCAATATGTCTCGGCACAAACTTTCCGTTTACGGGACGTTTATCTTTGGCTACGACCATGATACTCCGCAGTCGATTTCGGAGACGATCGATTTCGCCATCGAGCATGGTCTTTTCATCGCAGCGTTTAATCACATCACACCATTTCCGGGCACTCCCTTGTATGAGCGAATGAAAACGGAGGGACGACTGTTATACGATGCATGGTGGCTGGATGACAGGTATCGCTACAACATGATTCCGTTTCAACCTCGGAACATGTCACCGGAAGAACTTGCAGGACTGTGCCTGGATGCACGCCGACGGTTCTACAGTTGGTCCAGCATTGCTCGACGCGCGATGGCTCCTGTCAATCGGCGAACTTTTTATCTGCTGCGGAATCATCTGATCATTAATGCCATGCATCACTTGGACGTGGAAGGACGAAGCGGTTTGCCTTTGGGGGACGAAACATGGACCGGAAAACTGATCCCGGCCCTGCAAAGGCAATAGCGTCTTCCGGCCTGCAATTCGATTTGGTTGACGATAGCCAGGAATCACAACTGCGAGCGTTACTGAGAGAAACACCACTTGGCGGATCCATCGAAGCAACGCTGCGTCGAGAACCACGTTACTTCGATGGCGCGATTGTTGAAGGTCCGTTCCATCAGGTGCTCGCAGCTCGCAGAGGCCAGTCTGACTCGGTGGTCTCAGATTCAGAAGTCTCTGATTCCATCGTTGCCATGGCGACTCGCAGCGTCCGCATGAGATATGTTAACGGCATCGCCACACCTGTCGGATATCTCGGCGGCCTGCGGATTCGCGAGTCAGCTCGAAAAGGTCTGGTCATCGCCAGAGGCTTTCAGAAGCTCAAACAACTTCACGAAGATGGCCGCACGGATTTTTATCTGACAACAGTGACAGAAGGCAACACCGCGGCGATCGACACATTGACGAAAGGACGAGCCGGCCTGCCCAATTATCACGAGCTTGGGCGATACTTCACGTTTATCCTGCCGACACATTCCTGGCAGGTTCCTCGCCGGGACCCGACACTCCTGATTCGACCGCTTCAGGAAAAGGAACTTCCGGAGCTGGTCGAATTCCTGAATCGTGAAGGTCAGCCACGCCTGTTTTTTCCTGTCCTTGATGAACACGATTTTCTGGCGAAGACTTCAACGTATCGAGATCTTTCGCACGAACAGATCTTGTGTGCCTGGCGTGACGGCAGAATCGTTGGCACATTAGCGGCGTGGGATCAGTCCGCGTTTAAACAGTCTCACGTCGAACGCTACACCGGTCATTGGAGATGGAGGCGACATCTCTACAATCCATTGGCGCGTTGCCTTCGTCTGCCACGTTTTCCGGCCCCGGGCGATCGCCTTCGAAACGTGATGCTGGCTTTGCCTGTCATTGAGAACTCCGATCCCGCGGTGTGGCAGCAATTACTGAAACAGGTTCGACAATTGCCGGTCACGAAACAGAATGACAGTCTGGCATTGGGATTGTTCGAACGTGATCCGCTCGTTCCATTCGCTCGACGGTCAGCCGTGCATTGCTACGAAACTCGCCTGTACATCGTAAGCTGGGCTCCCGAAAAGGTTCAGCCGGACCAATTCAATGGCCGCAACGTTTATCTTGAGTTAGGCTGTCTGTAACATACCCCGCATGACACTCGCCGCTCGAATACTGCGTCCTACCCAACTGGCTTCGTCCGATCGCGACGCCATGTTTACTCTGATGGATCGCCATTATGAAAACATGATTCGAGCTCAATTCGAAACGGACCTGTCAGAAAAGGACTGGGTGATTCTGCTCGTCGATGAAGCCAGTTCCGAAGTTTGCGGCTTCTCGACACAAGCCCTGATTTCACTCAGCATTGACGACCGACCGATCCGTTGTGTCTTTTCCGGCGACACAATTGTCGATCGTGATCATTGGGGCAGCAGCGCGCTGGCTCTGGCATTCGGAAAGCTCGCGCTGCATTGGATCGAATCGTACCCTGACGACGAAGTGTACTGGTGCCTGATCTCGAAAGGTTTTCGCACGTATCGAGTTCTTCCGGTTTACTTTCGGGACTTTCATCCTCGATACGACGCGGAGATGCCAGCCGAACTGCGAGATATCATTGCTGGCATTGCAAAGATTAAGTTTCCCGATCGTTTTGACACACAAAAAGGTCTCGTCAAAGCCTCCGCCAACAGTGATCGACTCAGACCGGGCCTTGGTGAGATTACTCCGGAACGACTGCAGGATCCTCACGTCCGTTTCTTTCTGGAGAAGAATCCCGGACATGCAGGGGGCGATGAGTTGTGCTGTATCGCTCGCATGACACCTGAGAATTTCTCCGCGGCAGCTCAGCGGATGCTTCAGTCTGCCGCGTTCGCACGTCAGCGTGTCGGCTCATGTTGATCCGGACGATTAACTCACTTTGGATGTGGCAGAGCCGTGGTGAGAGCCGAGCCTTTCATCAGGCCACGGCAAATATTCGACGTCGGCAGGAAGAACTGCTGCAAACAACTCTGCGAGAGAACGCGAACTCCAGCTATGGTCGGCAACATCGATTCGCGACGATTAAATCGCTGGGGGATTTTCAACAACATGTTCCGATCTGCGATTATGAAAGCCTGAGACCAAAGATTGAGGAGATCGCTAGTGGAGGACAGGGCGTTCTGACTTCTGAGCCAGTGCTGATGCTTGAACCCACTGGAGGATCTTCAGGCGGTAGTCGCTTGATTCCTTATACCGCCACACTGCGGCGACAATTTCAACGAGCGATCGCGACATGGATGTACGATGTGCTGACGAGTTTTCGAGGTTGTCGCAATGGACGAGCATACTGGTCGATTTCTCCTGCAGCGCAGCGACCGGAGAAAACGCCTGGGGGAATAAGAATCGGGTTTGACAGTGACACGGAGTACCTTGCAGGTTGGCAACGTTGGGCCATGAAACGGCTTCTGGCCGTACCAACATCGGTAGCTCAAATCCGTAACATCGAGAATTTCCAGTATGCGACCCTGGCAGGGCTTCTTGCCGCAAAGGACCTTGCCCTGATCTCTGTGTGGAGCCCCACGTTTCTGACAACCTTATTCGCGAGGCTTCCAGACTGGGCCGAGCAGATCGTCGAAGACATTGAAGTCGGACAGCTGCATTTTCCTCAATCCAATGCGGATCAGGGCTTCAAAGAATTCGCCATTGAGCGCAATCGCGGCCGGGCTCGATTCCTAAGAAGTAAGCTCAAGGAATTCGGCCCATCAGCGGAGCTCCTGAAAGAAATCTGGCCGGCGTTATCGCTTGTGAGTGCCTGGGGCGATGCCTCGGCCTCCATGTTTGTGCCAGAGTTAAAACACTGGCTACCGGATGTTTCTTTTCAGCCCAAAGGTCTGCTGGCGACAGAAGGAGTCACTTCGTTCCCGCTGAAATCCAGCCACGGATCCGCACTGGCCATTCGTTCGCACGTGTTCGAATTCCAGCCCATCGAAACTGCAGAAGATCCAGCTCGTCCAGCCAAATGGGCGTGGGAACTTGAGCACGGGCACCGTTATCAAGTCCTTTTAACCACCGGCGGTGGCTTGTATCGATACGCAATTGGCGATGAGATCGAAGTGACAGGATTCGTTCGGCAATGTCCGTTACTGAGATTCACAGGCCGAGCCGGAGTGCAAAGCGATCTGGTTGGCGAGAAGCTTCACGAACAACACGTTCGAGATGCCATTGCGAGAAGTTGTGAATCGCTTCGTCTGGAGCCTGCATTTGCGATGCTGATCCCAATCCACGCCGAGGCCTCTGACCTGCATGCGGCCTCGGGGTATCGTGCCATTCTGGTGATCCGAAATCTGAAATGCACAGCGGCCGAACTGGAAGCTGTTGAGCGACAATTGGCGGAGAAGATCGAACAGCAACTGTACGATAATTCTCAGTATCGTTATGCGATCGGTTTGGGCCAACTAACAAAGCTGGACGCTTGGATTCTGCCCACGTCACCAGAACAGGCATGGTCCGTTTACGAATCAGAATGTCGGCGACGAGGCCAGAAGAGCGGAGACATCAAACCGACGGTGATCGCAAGAGGAGCAGGGTGGAACAGCATTTTCAGGGCCATTCGACGGAATGAATCTCCGCAGTCTCAAGACCATTAAGCTCCCGTCTTTTCATGGGTCGACAAACCCGCTGGCTGGCCTTTGCGCCACTTCAGACTCGCAACCAGCCGGCTTCCACCTGTTCCCGAAAGAAGATCAGAGACTCTTTGACAGCCGTCAACAATGGCGTATGCGGCGTTGAAGGGAATGCGTTCAGGAATGGTTCAAACTCGAGGTCGCAGATGAACGGCACTTCTGCATCTCCGATTGAGATCTGAACATCTTCAAAGCAACTTAGTTCCGCTGCAGCCTGATGCAATGTCTCCAGGAACTTTTGAGAATCCACCGTGTGACTTGGGAGTGTGAAAACGCCATACTCAGAGAATGGAGCCATCAGGGCGTTTCCAAATGCGGCACCGACATCCGGTGCGTACAGATAATCCTGTCGGCTCTTAAACGGAATCTCATAGGGCATTCGCAAAGCCACATGCTTCATGGCCGTGGTTGGGGCTGCCGTCAGTCCGGCATCGCGTCCCGGCCCAAAGAGTGCACCAGGGCGAATGCAGAGTGAGGGAATGCCGGTCTCCTGAAACAGAAAGCGAGTGATCTGTTCCCCGGCGAGCTTCCATGCGCCATAGACATTCACAGGAGCAGGCTCCGCCAGCATTGGCACTTTAGGTCCGGGGTACGAGTGACGTGGGCCATAAACGGCAACGGAACTAGCGAACACAAAGCGGCTGAGTAACGGCCTGCATTTCTTGACCGCTTCGATCAGATTCTGAGTCCCCGCCAGATTGATCTGCAATCCCTGATCCCGATTCGCATTGCAATCGGGCGTCTGCAAGGCAGCGAGATGCACAACACGAGTGACCTCATTGGCCTGCAGAACCTCTTCAATTTGCTGCAGATCTCGAACGTCGAGACGAATGCAGGAAAGACGGGACGAAGTCGAAGTTCCGAACAGGCGATTCATTCTCTCGGCAGTAACTTCACGTGCCCCAACAATCACAATCGCATCAGTGTTCGACAGCAACCATTTGACGACCTGGACTCCAATACAGCCGAAACCTCCGGTCACAAGAATTCGTTCAGATGTCGATTCTGTCACTGACAATACGTCCTTCTCTGCTGCAACACACTATCAGTCAACGAAATCGACAGCCCGATCACGTTCCTCGTCTCCCGAGCCGGGATCATAGAGCCAGGGACGATCAACAGCCAAGGATCCCAACGATCCAGGCACTATTCAGATTCCGGGCACCAGTGAGATTCTGAAAAACACGTCTCGAGAATTACTTTGAACAGAACGAACGACGGATTATTCTTGCCGGGTTCCCGGAGACATCTCGACTGTTATCGACTCCGAAATAGAGAGAAACCTGTCTCCGTATGAGAACCGCATGAGAAAGGGACAACCGAACGATGATGCCTGACGAATCGCATCCTCTGATCGCTACGGGATCAGGGCGAGCAGAAGTCATCGTCGACGAAACACCCATGTCCGGGCGATTCAATATGGCGATGGACGCCGCCATGCTGGAGTTGGGATCGACCCGCGACGTTTCCGTGGTTCGGATCTACCGGTGGTGTGAACCAACAGTTTCAGTCGGCTATTTTCAGGGAGCAGGGGACCGGCACGAGTCGCCATTCCCGGGACTTCCGACGGTTCGCAGGCTGTCAGGTGGGGGAGCGATCCTGCATGATCTGGAAATCACCTATTCGTGTACGCTTCCGGCCAGTCATCCGGTCCGGCAGGATCCTTCCGAACTCTACGGAATTGTCCACCGCAGTCTGATCAGGTTGCTGGGGGAGTGTGGCGTGAAGTGTTTGCTGCGGAGCGACTTCGACGCGAATCAGACAGCGAAACTTCGAGACCGTGGGGCGTCAGAAAACGAGAACGCTCGCTCCTCTGCAGAGCCATTTCTGTGCTTTCTCCGCAGCAATCCCAACGATATCGTTCATGAGAGTGGAATCAAGATTGTCGGAAGTGCCCAGAGGAGGCGAAAAGGCATCACCCTGCAACACGGAAGTATTCTGTTGTCGGCATCGGCCGTCTGCCCGACTGTTGAGGGAATCCAGCAACTCTCGCAGGAGTTCAACAGTGCTCGATTTTTTGAGGGGCTACCTGGCGCGATCGCCGCTTCCATAGAGCAGGACTGGATTATTCGCCGTTATTCCGAGCTGGAGAGATCGATTTCCTCCGATTTTCTGTCCGATCCGGCCTACGGTTAGACAGGAAAAGTGACGACTGGTCGCCCCATGGGCGGTGGTTACCCCAATATTCTCGAACTTCGCCGGACGTGAGGCACCATTCAACATGGTTCCGACCTCAGGATTTCCGATTTTCTGCCGATACTGCAGCCGACAAATCGTTATCACATACACCTCACAGATTTTAGAAAACTAAACTCAACAGCATCTGGAAGACGTGCGGTTTCTGACTTTGGGGCGTCCTGAAGTCGCGTCTGCACGGTTTTTCGACAATTTTGCAAGCTTGCCGGGCCTTTTCATGCTGGCAGTTGTGAAATGGATTGCTACATTCTTAAAGAAACGAACTTCATCACATCCTGTCTATTCGCGCCGAGATACCTTGTTCGCGAGCCTCTCGGAAGGGCTTCTCATTCCTTCGGAGTTTCCCACTTATGGTCGCAGCGGAACTGAAAGTTGTCGGCGGTAAAC
>JBIIIF010000443.1:0-3305 GCA_044235005.1 Planctomycetaceae bacterium
TGCAGGATTGCGTCAGCTTCATCCAGAAATGACTGCCAGCCCACAAGGTTTTGTTGCGACACACGCAGTTCTCCGAGTGCAGCAGACTGGCGAGGATTCGGAAGCCATTCTCGATCGTTATCGGTTTCTGCGTTAATCAGCTTCCACGACTCACGGCTCAGACTGATAATCGACTCAAGATGACCGAGTGCCACCTTCATTCGTTCGGGCTCAATACACTCATAGTTGACAGTATGAATCAGAGCAATCACATCAAGAATATTCTGAGAATTGAATCCGTTAAACGGCCCAGTTCCCTCTGTCTGCAGAAACTCGTACGGTGACTGAACGTCCGGATAAAACAAATGAGCTGTCCGTTCAAACTGATCTTTCCAGTCGTATGCCAGCACAATCTCGCCCAACGCAGACATCACATGGCAATAACCTCGGAGCCATAAAACATCTCCGTCGTCAAAAGCGACGACCAACTGATTCACTGTGGCTGCGGCCTCTTCAGGGCGACCGCCGCCGTTAAGAGCACTCAGAATATTCCAGAGAGATTCTTCGTCTGTGGCAACACCATCACCATCAAGGTCGAGCCGAATCTGACCAATTTTCAGAGGCAACTTGACGCCGGATGGTTTCACCCCGGCAAGAGTCTGTTCGGCTTTGCTTAGCCCGGTCATAAACTTCTGAATCATTGAGCGTGCAGATTCGTAGGAGATTTGTTCCGGTTTGTCGTTCTCAGGGATTGGCAATCGCATGAAGGGAATCGCTTGTCTGCGATTTCCGAGCAGACCAAATCGATACTGACTCTGCCCCAAAGCCTCAACGGCCTGAAAAAACTCAGTCACTCCGAGACCAAACTGGGAGACCCCGTCATCAGGATTTGCATCGACGGCAGCCTGCATCGCGGCAGCACCTTCGGCAAGACGCCCCTCCAGCAGGAATTGTTCGATATCCGGAGGAGCTGCCGCAACCGATCGGAACGCTCCATACACAGTGAACAGCAAACAGAGCAAAAGGCATTGCCGACACATTATGATCTCCGATTCACGAAACATGTACCAGTGCAGAGGCACTCCGGCATTCTACCAGATCTGCCACCAGGGCTTCTTCCTCTCAGGTGAAGTGAGCGGTCGCGGCGGCAGATTGCCGGATTGAAGGACAATGTTCTCGGGCAGCAAGACACAGCTAAGCTCCCCATCAATTCCTCCGGTTGTGTCCGTTGCAATCAACCCGTTCCTGAACAAGACCTCGGGAACCGGAACATGCCCCATCACTATAGTTACGGGAGAATCCATCGGTGGCCCGGCATTGATATAGTCTTTTGAGTACAACCAGGGAGGATGACTCAGACTAAAATCTCGCTGACGAAGAATCTGAACCTGCGTCTCAAAGGGCATGTTTCTGTCGAGACCTGCATGAACAAAAAGGTAGTCTCTGTGCTCAATACTCCACGGCAAGTCAGACAGTAGTCGCCGATGCTCTTCAGGAAGAGCCTTTCTGAGCGCATCAACATCACGATGCGGCACGCCGTAAGACTCAAAAGTCGTGTGGGAGTCATAGTGGTTCGTCCAGCGTTTTTCGAAATCCACGTAGTCGGGTTTTTCGAACAGTCCCAGAGTCCCAGCCATCGCCAG
This sequence comes from Planctomycetaceae bacterium, assembly GCA_044235005.1. GTDB lineage: Bacteria > Planctomycetota > Planctomycetia > Planctomycetales > Planctomycetaceae > SXXK01. The sequence goes on from JBIIIF010000443.1 coordinate 1,623, forward strand.
TTCATGATTTCCACATAGCCACGTGACGAACTCATGGTTTTTTGAAAGATCACAATACAACTCAACGGTACCTGCCGGATCCGGGCCTCGATCCACAAGATCACCAATGAAAACAATCCAGCGTCGATGAATATCAGGCAATCGCGACAACTGCCCAATAATTTGCCTAAGCTTGTCCGTCTGACCATGGACATCGCCAATCACCGCAACGGGTCCATCAATACGTTGGGGAACAGAAGGCATAAGATTCTTATCTGAACTAAGTGTGAGACCGCGTCCCGCGACCTGATTTCGAAATATGCCAACAGCCGTTCAAACCGATGAAACAGAGAGACCCTGCTGTTCGATGTTGATCAAGCCATGGTCCCCTTTTTGAAAAGTTCTCTGGACTGAATGCTAATCGACTCCTAATCAAATTTCAGCCGTCCGCCGTAAGTTGTCCCGGCCAGACCAGATCCTGCCACAATTGAGATCTGCCCAAGACATAAGGTAACGTGGGGAGTTTGGCGACCCAGAATTTTATTGCACGCTCAGCGATTCAGCTCTTCAGAACCACCATTACGCTGGCTCCAGTCCATGAGCCATTTTTCAGGGATCCCAATATCTGAAATCCAAATGACTCCCGTATAATCAGGCGATGAATCCCGCAGAAAGCCGTTCTTCAATGCAACAAACGTGACTGTCCAATCAGCTTTCACACAGGGCCCAATGACCACCCCGGAGTCACAATCGAAACCAGTCGGAACATCCACGGCTAACACCATCGCACGAGATGCATTGATCGCTTCAGCAATCTCTGCAAAGGGCGTTCTTAGTTGTCCCCGGGTTCCGGTACCAAGCATTGCATCAACGATTAAATCCTGATCTGACAACCGCGCGATCAACTGCACCACATTCTCCAAACCGGGCTCATTCACGGCGATACCGCATTTGTTCAGAAAACGGAGGTTTTGAGCCGCATCCTCCGACAGACTCTTTCCGTTCCGAATCAAATGCACCGTAGCGTCAATCCCGCGAGCTGCCAGAAGGCGAGCGACTGCCAGTCCATCACCGCCATTGTTGCCGGGACCTGCAAGAATCAAAATCGACTGCCAGATTCCAGCTTGCTGAATTCGGTCGCAGACACCCCTCGCGGCATTCTCCATCAGCAACAAGGAAGGAATCCCCAATTCCGTAACAGCGGCTTGATCCAAAAGGCGAATCTCAGCACTGGAAAAAGCTCGCAACATAAATTCGACCTCTCGCGATTATGATTCGCACGCGAAAAACGTAGCCAGAGCAAAGGTGATCGCCAGGGAAAACTCAGTACGGTATCATGGCAGGTCCGGCCGCGAATTCAGACCGAAAGTCTGCCTGGATTTGATCTGTAACCTGATTCTGAGAAGATACCGGCAGTGTCTTCGGCACATAGGCAGGAACGGATTCGTGATTTCTTATCGAGCTCTCAAGAAGCTGATCGGTGAAAGCAGCCTGGAAAGAAAGTGTCGCTTTCTTTTCGGGTTCGCACTGCTGTTCCTTATCACAGCCAGCTTCTGGCTTTACGCGTCTCGCACTCGCCGACTGATTGAGTATCAACAACTGCTTCGTGCCAAAGACATGGTCGCACAGGTGCTGCCACTGGTTCACTATCCGAAATTGATCACTGCAGCGATAAGCCCTGAAGAGCCTGCATCCCTGAAGTCA
>JBIIIF010000445.1:0-3302 GCA_044235005.1 Planctomycetaceae bacterium
TCTCGCTTCTACATTGACGGCGAACAGTTGATCGATAACGACGGCCTGCATGGCATGGTTGAAAAGAGCGGCACGGTTCAGCTCACTGCCGGCCTGCATCCGATTGTCGCCACGTACTTTGATAATGGTGGCGGCGATGGTCTCAATATGTCCTGGAGCGGCCCCGGCCTCGAGAAGCAGGAGATTCCAGCCAACGTGCTGGTGTCGGCCGCCGAACAGACGGTACAGGACCTGGGAATCGCGGCCATCATGGATATCCCCGGCCACGAAGCCGGCAAGACCACATTGCTGGCAAGCCTGTTGAAGGAGCGAGCCTCCGTCAATTCAAGCCTGCAATCACTGTCCACGATTCCGGTCGAAGCATGGCCGAAAGAACAACTGGGCAGTCTCGCCGAAGCCGCCGTTTCATTTCTTGCGAGCCGCGAGCCCAAAGACCGCAATTCGGATCAGGCTCAACTCGCACTGAAGATCGCAGAAGGCGTCCGGACTCGGCTGGATGATGCTGGTCGAGTTCGCTTTGAGAAGCGACTGTCTGAAGTTGTCGTGCCACTGATCGCGTTGGGCACCGTTCGCGAACGTATGATCTATGACCGAGAGACCGTCGCTGTTCAGGCCGGTCGTCCGGTTGAGTTCCGACTGACCAACACCGACAACATGCCTCACAACTTTGCGGTTGTGCTTCCCGGCACCATGGCTGAAGTCGGCGAGCTGGCTGAAGCCACGGGCCGAGACGCCGATGCAGCCACGCGGCAGTTCATACCCAAGAGTGAAAAGATTCTGGTCGCCAGTAAATTGGTTCAGCCGGAACAAACCGATTCCATCTTCTTTGAAGTCCCGAAAGAACCTGGAATTTATCCATACGTTTGCACGTATCCTGGCCATTGGCGTCGCATGTATGGAGCACTCTACGTCGTCGCGGATTTGCAAGCCTACGAAGTCGATCCCGCTGCGTACCTCGCCGCGAACAAGCTGGAGATGAAAGACGATCTGTTGAAGTATCTCGGCCGCAACACGGACTGGCAGCTTGACGATCTGAAGGGCGATGTGATGCATCTGTCTCATCGAGCCAACAACTTCGTCGTCGGCCAGCAACTCTTCAAAGCCGCGGCCTGCGTTGGCTGTCACAAGCTCAACGGCCAGGGCAACAACGTCGGCCCCGATCTGACCAAACTGCCGCCCGAGTATTCAAAAGTCGATGTGCTGGAACACATTCTGAACCCGTCGAAGAAGGTCGACAAGAAGTATCAGTCGAACGTGATCTCACTGACGTCTGGAAAAGTCCTGACCGGCCTCATCGTCGAAGAAACCGGCGACTCTTTAAAACTCATCGACAACCCCGCCGCCCCCGACAAGATCACCGTGGTGCTTAAAACCGACATCGAAGAACGCACTCCGAGCGAAGTCAGCATCATGCCGAAAGGCGTGCTGAACAAACTGACCCGCGAAGAGATCTTCGATTTGCTGGCGTATGTGCTGGGCGGCGGCGACAAGGAGAACGCGCTGTTCAAGGGGCATGAGCATTGAGCAACAGGAATTTGAAATTTCCGATTTGAGATTTCAAAACAGAATCGCAATGCTCGTTGCTCTTCTTTCAAATTTGAAAGCTCAAATCTCAAACTCGCCGCAGGCGCCGCATGAAGTACGAATGATTCGAAGATCTACCCGTTTGGAAAGCGGCGGCAGAGATTGCAGTGCAGATCTTTGCGTGGTCAAGTCATCCTTGGTTTCGAGGTAAAGGTGATCTGGCAAATCAACTGCAGCGGGCGGCGTTGTCTGTTTCGAACAACATCGCAGAGGGCTTTGAACGAGGTTCAACGAACGAACTGCTGCAGTTTATTTACATCGCTCGGGGATCTGCAGGCGAAGTTCGTTCGATGTTGTGTGTCATTGAATGCATGGATGTTCCTGAGAATTTGAGATCTCAAATTTCAAATTTGAAGTTAAGTGCCGAAGGTATTTCGCGGCAGCTTCGAGGATGGGCGAATAGTTTGCAGAACAGTGACATAACGGGCCAGCGGCATCTCAACGATCAGTCAAGACGAGCTTTTGATAACAAGACGAAGGCCGATCGATTCGTGGAGCAAGTCCGAAAGACGGCGGAAGAGGCTCAGGCAGAACGGGAGCGGGAAAGGTTGCAACGACAGCAGTTGCAGAAAGAGTCACCGCCAGATCAGCACCCCTGAACGTTGAGGCTCAATCTTCCAGTCACGGAGATTGCCCGCGTAATCGCGTCGCCAGTCTCACGGGATAGGAATCACCGGGAGCACAAGATGCGACGCATGATCTGCGTCGTGGAAAATCGTCTGCTGAGCAACCACAGGTTTGGTGGCCAGTCCGATGTTGTCTTCGCCGGTGTTGAGATTTCTCAGGTAGTACGGATAGTAACTACTGGAGATCTCAACTCGGATTTGATGTCCTGCCAGAAAGCGATTGCCAGTTGGACGCCAGAATTCGATGATGTACGGATAGGCTTTCTTCGGTTCCAAAGTGCTCAACCGTGACGCATTAAACGCTCCGCCATTTTCCGGGTCGCGATGGCGAGCTCTCATCACGCCTTCCGCCAGAAACGATGAGCGACCCTCCGGATTGACATCACACAATCGCACCATCCAGTCTGTATCCTCTGCGCTGGTCGCGGCGTACAGCGTTGCCGTGATGGGTCCAATGATCTCAACATCTTTTTCCAAAACCGGCGTGGTGTAGACCAGAACATCATTCCGCTTGGCTGACAAAGAGACGTCTCTGGGCCCATCAATATGACCATTCTGAAACGCTGCTGACGGCGTCGGATCTTCAGGATCGTAAGTGTAATGATCGGGCGATTCCGCAGCCGGAGGAGATGTCGACAGGCTGCCATCGCCGGCGGAAGAATTCGCCTTGCCTCCGCTGTGGAGATAGTACTTCGTCCATTGTGTTTCAGGCAGAGGCCACTCCTGCGCGGTTCGCCATTCATTGCGTCCGAGTACAAACAGATGAATCGGAGGATCCTGCAAAATACCGTTTTCGATTCCTTTCAGGTGGTAGTCAAACCATCGACACACATAACCGTTCCAGTCGATGATAGCTTGAGGTCCGAAATCAACGTCCGCGGCGGCTCGATGAGTATTGATGATGTGTTCCCACGGACCGATCACCATCCGAGGATTTCTGGATTCAGGCGTCGCGCCATACTTTTTCATGGCCAGGTAGTTACCGGGGGTTCCCGGAAAGTTGGCATCGAACCAGCCGGTTGCACCCAGTGAGGGCACTGTGACTCGGCTGTATTCTTCAGGCTTCTGATACGCGATGGCCTTCCAGTATTC
>JBIIIF010000444.1:0-3302 GCA_044235005.1 Planctomycetaceae bacterium
ACGAGCTGGCCAAACGACTGTTTGATGCGAAGCAGTATTCCAAAGCGATTCCCCTGTTGCAGCAGGCCGTGGCCAATCCCACGATGAAGAATGCTGTGCTGGTTCTTCTGGGAGAGTGCTTTGTCCGCGAGGGCAAACTGGATCTGGCTCGACGCCAACTGGAAAAAGCACTGGATGGATTGAATGCTCAAGACAACCCGGATGCCTTCAAGACGGCTCATTATCTGCTGGGTCGGATCTACGAGAAAGGCGGTAAGAACGAGCAGGCCGAACATCATTACGGCGAAATCATGGCCGTTGATTATGAGTACAAGGATGTACTCAAACGCATGGAAGAAATGCAGGGAGCAACCGAAGGCGGCATCGGGGATTGAGATTGCCGTTGGGCGAAGAAATAAGCCGTGCGGATCAGTGATCCGCACGGCTTTTTTTGGGGCTCTTGTTTACCGTCCAGCCAGGGGCGCCGGCTTTTGTACTGGCCGGCACATTCGGTTGGGCGGTAAACGATTAATTCCTCAACTAGCCTTTGGCGGCCGCAAATCGGCGAGCCACTTCGGCCCAGTTCACTACGTTCCAGAACGCGCCGATGTAATCAGGACGTCGGTTCTGGTAGTGCAGGTAGTAAGCGTGTTCCCAGACATCGAGTCCAAGAATTGGCGTGCGACCTTCTGAAAGTGGTGAGTCCTGATTGGCTGTGCTTTCGACAACCAGAGAACCGTCAGACTTAACGCTCAACCAGGCCCAGCCGCTGCCGAAGCGAGTCGTCGCGGCCTTGGTAAACTGCTCCTTGAAAGCGTCAAAGCTTCCGCAGGCTTTGTCGATGGCCGTGGCCAGATCACCAGCAGGCTTGCCGCCACCGGTTGGCGAAAGAATGGTCCAGAAGAGTGCGTGATTCGCATGGCCGCCACCGTTGTTACGAACGGCAGTGCGAGCGGCCTCTGGAACAGCGTTCAGGTCGCTGACAAGATCTTCGACGGACTTGTTCAGCAGTGGTGAATCGGCCAGAGCTGTGTTCACGTTGTTGATGTAAGCCTGATGATGCTTGGTGTGATGGATTTCCATCGTGCGAGCATCAAAATGGGGTTCCAGCGCGTTGTACGCGTAGGGCAGTGCGGGCAATGTATACGGCATTTGAATTATCCTTCATCCTGAATAACGCAGAAGAGAGAGCTGGCTGAACAGTCAGCATTCAGCAGGAAAAATCAATCCTTCCGGTTTCCCGCATTCTAGGCTTCGCAGTGCCGGGCTCAACTGACTCACCCCTACAATTTCCCGTTCGCAGGGCTGGTTGAGGCGAACGCGAGTCGCCGCTACACTCCCCGATTCCTGATTTTTTCGCATTAAAGTCATCTTTGAAGCTGTTCACAGTATGCGTTACGAACACGTCTGCATCGAAGCCGTCGCGCATACGTTGCCTCCCTGTGTGGTCTCTTCGGACGAGATCGAACAGCGATTAGCCCCGGTTTATCAGCGTCTTGGCCTGCCGTCGGGACGCCTGGAGCTGATGACAGGGATCAAAGAGCGACGCTGGTTTGAACCTGGAACTCTGCCCGGCACCATCAGCACTCAGACGGCACGAGCGGTCCTGGAGAAATCCGGACTTGATCATCGTTATGTCGGAGCATTGATCCATGGTTCCGTTTGTCGAGACCAGATGGAACCGGCCACGGCCGCCGGAGTTCACGCCGGGGTCGGCTTGCCAGCCTCGTCGTTAGTCATGGATGTCAGCAACGCCTGTTTGGGGCTTCTGAACGGGATGCTGATTATCGCCGATATGATTGAACTGGGACGAATCCGAGCCGGGATCGTCGTCGGAACGGAAAGCGGGCGAGATCTGGTCGAAGGAACCATCGACAGTCTTCTGCACGATCCAACTTTGACTCGTCAAAGCATCAAGCCTGCCTTTGCATCTCTGACGATTGGTTCCGGGTCTGCCGCTATTCTGCTCTGTGATCGGAAGCTCAGTAAGACCGGCCGGAGACTTCTGGGTGGCGCGTTTTTGTCAGACTCGTCTGCTCACAAGATGTGTGCCGGAGGCGTCGAAGCGGGGCGTCACGGTGATGGCCGGCCTCGCATGGAGACTGACTCAGAAGGCCTGTTGCACGCCGGAGTTGCTCTGGCTGAAAAAGCATGGGAGCAGGCGAAGCAGACCTTGAGCTGGAAAAACGAAGACGTCGATCGCGTGTTTACTCATCAGGTTGGCCGTCAGCATCGAACACTGTTGATGGAGCGATTAAAGCTGAACCCGGCTCTGGATTTTCCAACGGTCGAAATCCTTGGCAATACCGGTGCCGCTGCACTGCCCATGGCGATGTCGATGGGTCTTGAGCAGGATCCGCCGAAGCCCGGATCACAGCTCGCCCTCCTGGGAATCGGCAGCGGCCTGAATTCGATTATGCTGGGCGTGAGGTGCTAGCGAAACACAAAGTTAAGGTCTGACTACTATTCTTTGGCCGGTCCACTGGAATGTGTCTGGTTGGTAAACCTCGGGCTGAACAGTATTCACACCGTTGACTTGTCTATTTGTCAGACGAGCCATGCTCTGAGTCTGTAGCTGCCGCGGAAAAACTGTCGACCATCGCGTACCTGGATCAGGTAAACTCCCGCGCCGGGAAGTGTAAACGTCGTCGTCCCTGACCACAAACCACCGATCCGTACACCGGATGAGCTGTAGACATCGGCATAGACATCGAAACCGGAGTCTATTCTTGTTTGCGAAAGTGTGATCGAAAGCCTCTTTCCCACAGGCACTGACATGTACCACTGGTCTTTTTGAGTGGCCGCCGTAATTGACGCTGAGATGGTCGTCGCAGGAACCAGTACTCTTGCGTCTGGACTGATTGGTTTGAGTCCTTCGAGTCCAATTGTGTAAGTGCCGGTTTGGGTGTAGTTATCGTCTCGTACCTGCACCATGTAATTTCCGGTTTCACGGAAGTCCTGCAGAACGACGTTGGTACCTGGCCAGAAGTGAGCAATTCGATTTCCTGACGGAGCGAATACTTCTGTGTACGCAGTGAATCCGGCCACCCTTGCGGTACTGGTCGTAATGATTTCGTAACGATCCCCCGGCCTCGCGGAGAACGTAAACTGATCCTTTTCCACAGCGGTCAAAATAGAACCAGAGGCAATCCCGCCCTTCGCCAGAGGCGCGGGATCTGGACTGATCGGTTTGAGCCCTTCGAGACCAATTGTGAAATCGCCCGTATCGGCGTAGTTGTTGTCTCGTACCTGCACCATATAAACGCCGGTTTCGCGGAAGTCCTGCAGAACGACGTTGGTACCCGGCCAGAAGTGAGCAATTC
>JBIIIF010000228.1:0-11688 GCA_044235005.1 Planctomycetaceae bacterium
TCCGCAGGATCAAGTGGCGAGGCATCACGTATGAATTCGGTGGTGGTCAAAAGTGCCGAATCATCAACGTTGAGCCAATGGGTGATTCAGCGCACAAAGGCCGATCCGTCGTCTAGCGTTCCGTCAGGATAAGGAATTCGAGGTGGAGGTCGCAGATCTTTACTGAAGACCCGCTGGCTGCGCGTCCTTGAGCGAAGTCCAATAGCCAAGCTTCCAGTCTTCACAAAGCAAGAGCCGACACAGCGCACCAACAACTTAATGCTCGGCCATTGTTATCAGTGACTCAGATGGCTTGGATAGCCATAAAGGTCAAAGACCCACTTCAGACGCGAATGCACTCGCTGCATCGTAGCCTCATCCATCCGAAACGCATTCTTCCTGTACGCCTTCAGCGCGGGCAACTGAGTTTCGATCTTCGGTTTTACCAGATCCCAGCCTGGCAAGCCGAGCGTCTGATAGATCTGATGAATCTGCCCCAGCGGATCCTGTTCGAGGTCTTCAAACCTGATCTCGTGCAACCGACCACTCGGAATCAGCCCCTTTGTGTCTTCGTATGTGCGAATACACTTTTCATAGAAATAGAGCATATCTTCTTCGTTCGATGAAAAATCCGGAGGCCCCAGACAATTCTCGGTAAACATCGTCTTGCGGAGGTGAAGCGTCGACTGATAGACGGCATATGGATCGCGTTTGATGTACACGAAACGCGCCTCGGGAAACATCTCCAGCAAGGTGGTGATCCGAAACGTATGAGCTGGCGTCTTGGTGACGATCGAGCTGTTCTTACGATAGGTAATCTTCTTGAGCAGCCTCAGGAACGACTCTTTCCAGAGCGCTCTCTCCGACTCGGTCATGTCGCGAGGATCAAAGTAGCGTTCATAAACTTCGCGACGATCCGAGAATGCCGTCATCAGATACGGGGAGATCAGGCAATCGAGCGCCAGCGCGATGTCCTCCTCCTGCGGTTCATCCCAACCAGTCGTAATGTTGTCCATGGGCCGGGTTTCGGGGAGAAACCTTCTGGTCAGCGGAGCCAGAATTCGTTCCGTCAGCAGAAAATGGCCCGGATTCACGCACTGATAGAGGTTCGGAAAGGTCACTTGTGGGTCCAGTGACATCAGATTGTGCAGCATTGTCGTGCCGCTTCTCCAGTGCCCAAGGATAAACACGGGGGGATGAACAATTTCGGTTCGAGCGATGCGACCACCAAAAAACAGTTTTTCCAACGCTCCGTAAAGAGAGTTCAGTCCGCAGATGAGGATGATCGTGACCCATCGGGGAAGGTACCGCCAGGAAATCCGCGGTTTCTTGCTGATCAGGCTGCGGAGGCCAGAAATCGTCAGGCCATGCCACATGCAGATCAGGCCCTGTCGTGAGGCTTTAACGGCAGGTTTGGACGGCTCAGACGAAGCAGGCTGGTTGGAAATGGATGCACTCATGAATCAGATACAGCTACACAACGAGAACACTGAGACAAAACTACGAGCACGGCAGCAGGCATCAAGTGCAATGCCCTGAGAATTCTGACGTTCCGTAACACCCGGATGCGCCGATAATCGCCGTTTGAGTGTTTTCGGAACGCCTCCACAAACTCAATCACTCTGCCACCATCAGGGAAACATCAGATCTCCAAAGCACAGTGTCTTCTTTTGCTGCCGTATGGCCAACCGTTGAGCGATTCTTGTGCAGGAATTTGTAGGAATTCATCCGTTGACCAGGTCTGCTTTAGCCGTACACTCCCCGCATGGCGAGAAACGAAATCAGTCCGGAGTTTGAAAAAATCCTTCGTACCGCAGCAAAGCTGGCGGAGGAGGTTCGCGCTGCTGCACTGATACTGCTGGCTGAACAGCCGGTCGATTTCGCAATGCTGAAGAAGAACGCCACCGCCTTCCGGCTGATTATTGCGTCTGACCGCAAAGAAATTCAGGACGCGGCTCGGCAGGATGACGTCGACGTCGTCGAAATTCAGCAGGAACCACAAACTCGTCATTTTCAGGTGTCTCAGGTTCTGCTTGAAGCGATCGCCGATGAACTTCTGCAGACCGGCGATGTCGTGGTCGTGGTTTACTCAGCGTACGAAAAAGAAGGTTGCGATACGATCAGCGTTGTTCGGCTGGCGGAGCAACTGGCCAAACTGACGTCGCGGGATCTCCAGCGTCTGGAAACCAAAGTTCCCCTGGAAACTCTCCGAATTGTCGTCGACCTGGCGTGCGATATCGGACGTGAAGGCCGCGAAGGAAAGCCTGTCGGAACGTTGTTTGTCGTGGGCAACCATCGCAAAGTCATGGAGCTGTCGCAGGAACAGGTTCACGACCCATTCCGTGGCTATCCCAAGACGGAACGATCGATTCGCAACCCACGCGTGCGGGAAAGTATCAAGGAACTTGCTCAAATCGACGGAGCCTTTGTAATCTCCTCCGACGGACTCGCTATTGCCGCCGGACGACACCTGCGAGCTTCCGCTGAAGGCCTGACGCTTTCCAAGGGTCTCGGTTCCCGACACTGGGCGGCCGCCGAAATCTCCAAAGCGACCGGGGCCATCGCAATCGCTGTTTCGGAATCCACTGGAACCGTGCGAGTGTTTCAGGATGGTGTCATCGTGCTGAGAATTGAACCCATGCGAAATGCCATGAAATGGCACGACGTCAACGCCGATGGGCTGGTTGACTGAGGCCTCTGACGACCGGTCTGGTCTGCTCCCCGCAGCTAATCCCCGCATCACCGCAGACTTTTGATTGAGCGCATCCAGCGGGCTTCTGTTTACCGCCCAGCCGGAGACGCCGGCTTACGCGCTGGCCGGCACCTCCGGCTGGGCTGTAGACGATCAAGTTATCTGCCTGCTCGCGGCTTACAACTCCACTCCGATCATCAGCCAGCGCAGTCAAACCGGCTCCCCGGGAGTCCCTGCGTTTGGAACCTGCGGATCGGCCTCATTTGTCATCGTTGATGATCTGATGGCTTGCATGTTTCTGTTGCTGGACTAATCATACCCAAGGGAATTAAATTCAGTTGCACTCAGGGTGACAAAACTCCGGACCTCGGCATGTCAGATCAACAGGAAATCGTGCCGGAATCCTTGGTAAGCCAACCCGCTGACTCACCGACACCTTCCCCATCGGCACATCAGGGCTCTGCTCCTGACGATCAGCCCGGATTTCTGGCAACACTCCCTGACTTTCGCACGCATCATCGCAGTCTGTTAAGAATCTGCATGGGGATCCTGCTGGTCATTCTCTTCGTCGAATGGATCAGCGTGGCTCTGGAACGTCCGGAACCGCTGACAATCCAGAGGGGCGAAACATTTCGACAGCGATTTCGCGTCGACGTGAATTCAGCGACCTGGGTCGAATGGATGCAGTTGGAGGGAATTGGCATCTCTATGGCTCATCGAATTGTTGCTGATCGAACATTAAACGGGCCGTTTCATTCCATCGACGATCTGACACGGGTTCCCGGAATCGGCGAGGCAACACTCGACCAAATCCGCCCCTGGCTTACAATACGCCATGACCTCAAAAAACCACAATCGCTCGAATCCCCACAGACCCTCGTCGACGAACAGTGAACATCCCACAGAAAGTCGTCACGAATCCACCGCGCAGAATTCTTTACCAGACAAACAGGAAGGCACCGTCACCAACACCTCCGGAGCGGCTGCAGAGACCGTGTCTGTTCGCGCCAGCAGCAGTCGGCAGCGATTCGAACAGTACCGAAGAAAAGTTCGCGATAAACTGCTGCCCAAAGGTGGCGTCCATTCGACCGGAGAAGCCCGCTCCGCGAAAGACCGGGTGCGAACTTCGTGGCAACTGATTCGAGAGTTCTTTCGTCTGCTGCATCCTTATCGCTGGCAGATCAGCCTCACATTGCTGTCAGTGACATTATCAACCGGACTCGGTCTCCTGCCACCCGCCGGAACCAAGTTCATTGTCGACTATGTTTTGGGCGGATTGCCGCTGCCAACCTGGTTTAGTCAGACTTTCCCTTCGCTCAATACTCCGATGCGATTGTTGTCGGGTGTAGTCGGCGCAGTCGTCGTGATTTCACTGTTGAAAATCCTGATCCATATCTGGGGCCGATGGGATGCGACCAGAATCTCCAAACAAATTCAACTGGCTGTGCGGCGACATGTCTTCGAACATGCGGTCCGACTTCCACTTCACCGGATTCATGAACTGAGGTCCGGTGGTGTTGCTTCAGTGCTTCGCGAAGATGGGGGCAGCGTCGGCGAGCTTGTCTTCGGAATGCTCTACAACCCCTGGCGCGCCGTGATTCAACTCGTCGGCAGTTTTGTGATTCTTGCCTGGGTCGACTGGACGCTGCTGGCCGGAGCCCTCGTACTTTTGCCAACGGTGTTCATCACACACCGGGCCTGGATCAACAGTATTCGCCCTCAATTCCGGGCGATTCGCAAGCAGCGTGAATCGATCGATGCGGGAGCGGCCGAATCATTTGCCGGTATGCGAATCGTGCGTGCATTCAGCCGCCAAAAGCGTGAATCCGCACGGTTCTCTGAAGAAAACAATATGATGGTTCGTCAGGAACTTTACGCATGGTGGTGGATGCGTGGCGTAGAAATGGTCTGGGAAGCTCTGATCCCGATCGCCAGCGCAGGGCTGCTGTTCTACGGGGGCTGGCGAGTGATCGACGGGCATATGTCGGTCGGTTCTCTGATGATGTTCCTGGTGTATCTTCTGATGCTGCTGGAACCCCTGGCGACTCTGGCCACCAGCGCGACGCAGTTTCAAAACAGTCTGAGCGGACTCGATCGTATTCTCGACCTGCTGGCCGAACCGCGAGAAATGGAGTCGACTCCTGACAGCCTGCGAGCCGACCGAAATCAGATTCGCGGGCAGATGACGTTTGAAGATGTGACATTCCTGTATCCCGGAACTCAGACACCGGCGTTGTCCGAGATTCAGTTGAATGTCGAAGCCGGACAAACCGTCGCTTTGGTTGGCCCCAGCGGGGCAGGGAAGACAACGATCTGCAACCTCGTGGCTCGTTTCTACGATCCGACTTCCGGCCGCGTAACACTCGACGGTCGCGATTTACGAGATTACGACGTCGAAGCGTTTCGCGCACTCCTGGGAGTTGTGGAGCAGGACGTCTTCCTGTTTGACGGCACGATTGGCCAGAACATTGCGTATTCGCGAAAGCATGCCACCACAGAAGAGATTCTTGCGGCAGCCGATGCGGCGAATGCGTCAGAGTTCATCAATCGCCTTCCCGCCGGAATGAATACTCTGATCGGTGAACGTGGCGTACGCTTAAGCGGCGGACAGCGACAGAGACTGGCGATCGCACGAGCAGTTCTGGCGGATCCCAGAATTCTGATCCTGGATGAAGCGACCAGCAACCTCGATACAGAAAGCGAGCAGTTGATCCAGCAGAGTCTTGGAACTCTGATGCGCGGACGCACCAGCTTCGTGATTGCTCATCGACTGAGCACGATTGCCGGTGCCGATCTGATCGTTGTTGTCGAAGGCGGCCGCATTCTGCAAACTGGCACACACGCCGAGTTGATGACACTGGGTGGCAAATATCGCACAATGGTCGAGCAGCAGGTGAAGATGACTTTAGGCAGCATGGATCAGAGATAAACCGCACCGTTGTCAACGATTAAGCCACCCTGCAGGGCTCAACCTGAAACAGAATCCTCGCTTTCTCACAACCAGGTACTGGCATTAACCGCGAACGGGAATTAGAATCCGTGTTCGACGACGGTAACTGCGTAGATCCGTCGGCCCCTGTCACAATCTCACATCTGGCGTTCAAAACCTTGCCTGAGGGTTCAAGAATGACTGTGCGTGGCCCAATTGCCTGCGCTCCGGCGCTGACTTTGTCTGTCGTTTTGGCTCTGTTGTTTGTCGCTGACATTCGATCCGCTGTTGCATGGCAGGCCACTCCCCCGGCAAAAGTCGAGCCCCCCAAAGATCCGAAAACAATTCAGCTCGAAGGGATTGTTACTCAGGCAAAACTGCTCATCAGCGAAGGCAAGTACGACGCCGGGATTCAGGAAGCCGACAAAGCCCTCGCAATTGACAGCAAATTTGCAGCCGCTCAGGTCGCTCGCGGAATGGCCTTGAACGGCAAGGGCGAGTACGACAATGCGATGAAGGAATTTGATCTGGTCACTGCCATTACCGGCCGTGAACCAGACAAGCTGCAGAATAGAGCAGACGCTTACGCTCACCGATCGCACTCGCTCTACCAGAAGGGGCAGTATCTGGATGCGATCGACAATGCTTACTTCGCCACTCTGGAGAAGTTTGACCATCCGCTGGCTCATATCAATCGCGCCGTCGCCTATGTGGCTCGGCAGGATTTTGATCGAGCGATCAATAGTGCAAACCGAGCCATCAATATTGATGAAAAATCTGCCGAAGCCTATAGCATTCGATGCCTTGCCTACGCAGGCAAAAAGAATGGGGATCAGGCGATCAAAGACGGTGACAAGGCGATCGAACTCAACTCGAAACTCCCCGAAGCCTTCCAGCGTCGCGCCGTGGCCTTTGTCGTCAAGGGTGATGCCGCCAAAGCGAAACAGGACCTGGATCAGGCTCTCGTTCTGAATCCTAACCATGCCGATGCCTTGTGTGATCGAGCCTTGTTGTATGGCATGGCAGGGGATCTGCCCAAAGCAATGATCGATCTGGATGCCGCTCTCAAAGCAAACCCAAATTCCGGACGAGTTCATTACGTTCGTGGACTTGCGGAGCTGGAGCAAAGTAACTTCGACAAGGCGGTCGCCTCCTTCGACGAAGCCATCCGGCTTCAGGAAAAGAATCCACTGGCATACAGCTCACGTGGCTATGCCCGCAATGGAAAGAAGGAATACGATAAAGCCCGCGAAGATTTCACAAAGGCTATTGAGCTGGACCCAAAACTGGCTTCAGCGTACTCCGGTCGCAATACTGCGCTGAAAAATCTGGGATTAACCAAGGAAGCGTCAGCCGACAACGCAAAGTATAAAGAGCTGACGGCTCCTCCGAAGAAGACCGAGAAGAAAGACAACAAGAAGGAAGAAGAAGCTCCTCAGTTTGTCGTGAAGTCAAAAGCAGTCGCTCCCGAAAAGCGAGCGGCGATGCTGAAGTCCGCGAAAGAAATTGATCGACTCATTGCCGCCAATTACGAAAAAGTGGCCGTCAAGCCGAATGCCAGAACCACAGACGAGCAGTTTCTGCGTCGAATCTACCTGGATATCACCGGAACGATTCCGACCTACAACCAGACTCGACGATTTCTGACATCCAGCGACCCAAATAAACGAACACTGTTGATTGATGAACTACTCAGCAGTGACGGTTATGCCAGCCATAGTTTCAACTACTGGGCCGATATCCTGCGTTACACTGATAACCTCAACGGCACAGTTCGTGGCGAACCTTATCGTCAGTGGATCAAGCAGTCTCTGGCTGAAAGCAAGCCATGGGACAAGATGGTGCATGAGATGATGACGGCCGAAGGATTGATCTGGAAGAATCCTGCCACCGGTTACATGCAGCGCGATGCCAGCATGCCTCTGGACAACATGAACAATACCGTTCGCATCTTCCTGGGAACGCGCATCGGTTGTGCTCAATGTCATGACCATCCATTCGACCGGTGGACTCAAAAGGAGTTCTATCAGATGGCGGCGTTCACTTACGGAACGTTGACCAGCACCAATGGCGGTGACAAGCGATACTGGGAAAGCAATCCCGACGATCGTCTGCAAACAGAATATGCAATGATCGAACAGGAAGAAGAAGATCGCCGCAATAACAACTATCGCTTCGATCGACTTATCAGCATCAACATGATGATGGTCAACGATCAGGTTGATCGAAAAATTACTCTGCCAAAAGACTATCAGTACGACAACGCAAAAGCTGGTGATGTGGTCGCTCCGAAAGCTCTGTTTGGCCCTTCTGCTGAGATCAGAAACGGCGAAACGCCTCGACAGGCTTTCGCTCGCTGGCTGACCGCCAAAGAGAATCCTCGGTTTGCTCTCACAATCGCCAACAGACTGTGGAAGCAGGCTTTCGGAATTGGTCAGATCGAGCCGGTCGACGACATGATGGACACGACTGTTGCCGAGAACCCGGAACTGATGGTGTTCCTTGAAGCGGAAATGAAGCGGCTGAACTTCGATATGAAGGAGTATCTCCGCGTCATTTACAACACAGAAACCTACCAGCGTCAGGTCAGCGTCGAAGAGGTCAATCCAGGGGAAACCTATCACTTCTCCGGCCCCGTTCTGCGTCGAATGACGGCCGAGCAGGTTTGGGACTCATTCCTGACTCTGGCGGTCCCTGATGATTACCGCGAAATGCCGGCAACGCTTAGAACAGATGTCATCGGTGTTGACCTGACATCGGTGAAAGCTCCGGATCTTTTAGCCGCCGATTCGATGGGCAATCAGGTTGATGGCAGTGTTGGCAAGTGGCAGCAGAAACACATTTATAAAGGTGTACTGCTGGCTCGGGCTTCCGAGCTTCCTTCGCCGGTTCCAGCCAGTCACTTCCTGCGAATGTTTGGACAGTCTGATCGAGAACTGATTTCAGCCTCTTCGACGATGGGGTCGGTTCCTCAGGTTCTGTTTATGTTCAACGGCCCGATCTCGCACATGCTGCTGGAAAGCAATTCGACGATTTACAATACGGTCATGAAGAAGAAGTCGATCAACGACGGCATTCGATCAATCTTCCTGACCATTCTGAATCGTGAACCTGACACCGAAGAACTGGCTCTCGCAGTGAAGGAAGTCAATGACAACGGAGCGCCAGGTTACGGCAACGTCATCTGGTCACTGGTGAACACTCGCGAGTTTCTGTTCATTCAGTAGCCCTTTCTGAACTTCGGCCGGTCAGAATTTGACTAGGCTGCTTCCTCCACGGCGTTTGCTGACGAATCTTTCTGATCTTCAACTCTGCAAGAAGAACCAATCGAAATGAGAGACCTGCTTCCCAAACTTGATGGTTTGAGCCGTCGTCGATTTGTCGAGTACGCAGCTAAGTCTGCTCTGGGCGTCAGCCTGTTGCCAGGTCTTGACCGCGCTGTGAATGCTGCTCAGGTGGCGAACAGTGCAGGGGGGAAGGCGAAGCGCCTGATCTACTTGTTCATGAATGGTGGCATGACGCACCTTGATACTTTTGACCTTAAGCCAGGTCACGAGAATCAGGGTGAAACCAAAGGTATTGCCACCAATGTCGCGGGTCTGCAGATCAGCCAGTTTCTGCCCACATTGGCGACTCAGTTCGATAAGATTGCAGCGATTCGTTCGATGTACACACTCACCGGCGACCACGAAGACGGTGAGTATCTGATGCGAACGAGTTACGAAGAAATTGCGACCGAGCGACACCCATCGATCGGGCCATGGATTCAGCATTTCAAAGGAAGACAAAGCAAATCTCTTCCGGACACCGTTCTGATTAGCGCGCCGGCTCGACATCCTGGAGCCGGGTTCTTTGATCCGACCTTCAGCCCGCTGCCGATTGGTGATCCGAATCGAGGCCTCGAAAATACAACAACGCCGGCGTATTTGACCGCCGAGTCTTTCGGCAAGCGTGTTGAGCTGATCGACGCCTTCGACAAGAAGTTCCGTGATCGATTCAAACAGCGTCGTGTTCAGACTTATACCGACTTCTACACGGAAGCCACCACACTTCTGTCCAGCGGTGAACTGAAGGCCTTTGATCTGAAAGAAGAAAAAGACGCCGACCGCGATCGATATGGTCGAGATCCTTTCGGCCAGGGTTGTCTGCTGGCTCGCCGCCTGATTGAGAACAATGTTCGCTGCGTCGAAGTGACCTGCGGTGGCTGGGACATGCACGCCAACATTTACAACGGCGGAACTCTTCCTGCACGAGCCGGGATCCTCGACAAAGCCGTCGGAAATCTCCTGAAAGATCTCGATGAAAAAGGTCTGCTGGATGAAACTCTGGTCGTTCTGACAACGGAATTCGGACGGTCACCCGTTATCAACTACAACGCGGGCCGTGACCATCATCCGGCAGTCTTTTCATCAATGCTGGCCGGTGGCGGCATCAAGGGCGGACAGTTCTATGGCACGTCAGATGCCGCAGGACATGCAGTCGATCAGGACGGCGTTGCTCCTGCCAACTTTAACGCTACGATCGCGACCGCATTGGGATTGCCTTTGGCCGAAATCGTTCACTCACCAACCGGTCGACCGTTCAAAGTGGCGCACGATGGAACTCCGATCAGCAAGCTGCTGTAGGACTTCAGAATCGCTCGCAGGAATATCGAGCGTTCCGCTGCTATAATCAAAACGCCCCCGAGCAAAACTCGGGGGCGTTTTCCGTATCAGACTTTTTGCTTCTCTGCTTTTGCTTCTCCTGCGAAGAATACTCATGCGAATCGCCTGGTTTGAATGTGCCACAGGTCTCAGTGGAGACATGACCCTCGCGGCCCTGATCGATGCGGGAGCCGATGCCAATAAAGTTCGCACGGCCATTGCTTCGCTGAATCTTCCGGACGTAGTGGTTCGTATCGAGACCGTCATCAAAGGCGGTTTTCGATCGCTGCATGTTCTCGTCGATCATCCGGAGCAGCATGCTCACCGCCATTACACGGACATCCGCCGGATTGTTGAACAGGCTTCCGCGCTGACGCCTCGCCAGCGACAACTGGCTTTGCAGATGTTTCTGGCCGTGGCTGAAGCAGAAGCGCGAGTTCATGGTTCGACAGTCGAACAAATTCACTTCCACGAAGTTGGGGCGATCGATTCGATTGTTGACATCGTGGGCGTCGCCGTTGCATTCGACCTGCTTGGTATTGATCGAGTGATCTGTAATGCGATTCCGCCCGGCCGCGGTTTCGTCAAAATCGACCATGGAATTTGCCCGATCCCTGCTCCGGGAACCGCCGAGATTCTGAAGGGCATTCCCCTGGCTGACGTGCCAATTGAGTCCGAACTGACAACTCCCACTGGCGCGGCCATCGCGAAGACTCTGGCTTCCAGCTTCGGCCCGATGCCCGCGATGACGATTGAAGCAATCGGCTGCGGCTGCGGCACGAGGACATTCCCTGAGCGTGCTAATGTGCTCCGCATTTTTGTGGGAACAGCGATCATCCCGGAACATACGGAACAGGTGATTTTGCTGGAGACCAATCTCGATGATGTCTCCGGTGAGATCATTGGCCATGTTCGCGAACGCCTGAACTCGGTCGGAGCTCTGGATGTGTATGTGACGCCGGTGCAGATGAAGAAAGATCGCCCGGGTGTGATTTTGAGCGTACTTTGTCGGCCCGAAAAAGCCGCTCGATGCGAAGACATCATGTTCACGGAGACGGGGACATTGGGTGTTCGCCGTCTGCAGATTCAGCGAAGCGTTCAGCAGCGCGACTTCGTGGAAGTGGCAACGCCGTGGGGCAAAGTCAGCGGCAAGCGGGCGTGGCGAACTGGAATGCAACCAACGTTCTCCCCGGAATTCGAAGACTGCGCTCGGATTGCTCGTGAGAAGAGCGTTCCACTTTCCGATATCTATCGCGCCGCGGAGTCCGCTTACGCATCGCAGCCGACTCGTGTAATGCAACAACGGCCCGGCGATCAGAAACATGATCACGACCACATGCATGACCACGACCACATGCATGACCACGACCACATGCATGACCACGACCACATGCATGACCACGACCACATGCATGACCACGACCACATGCATGACCACGACCACA
>JBIIIF010000229.1:0-11671 GCA_044235005.1 Planctomycetaceae bacterium
TGACGAGACTAATCAGGAATAATGCCAACTGCACGTCACCCGGGACTGCGGCCGCATCAGCATTAGTTTGACGGCCAAGACTTTGCGCGACAGCCAATCGATCTTTCCGTGGCAATGACTTGAGTGTTGCCATTGAAGTCTCATAGTCAGCAGCATTCGCAAGCTGTCGAACGCTGCAAAGCACAATCATGGTATGGCAAACTGTTTTCGCCTTGCTTCGCAGAGACTGAAGATCGGTGTTTCCGCTCGTCGAAGATCTTTGCGATGAGGTTGAGGTATTTGCGGACGGGGTTTCCTCGCCGGCCGCTTCGGGCTGTTCTGAGGTCGTTCGCTCGAGCGTCTGCAGTGACTCCAGCAGTTCTCGATTGTTGAGCAGCATCTCCGGCCAGTTACTCGTTGCCGGCAGAGGCTCCCCAAGAACCAATCCGGATAGTTGGCACTTGAGGATCAGCGAATACAGAGACGATGAATCTGGTTGCTCAAGTTCTGTCTCCCCTGCACGTAGCAGAAACTCATCGCGCAGCGTTCTCAATTCAGTGACATAAGAGCTGTCAGCATCGACCGATGACTTTCCGGGCGTCCCCAACGCATCGATCAGGCAATCTCCAGCAAGACAGAGTCTCAGCATTTGCTCCGAGGAAATCGGCTGCGGTTGAATTGGTTCTGCAGCCGGGATCGTTGATGGTCTGTCATTCAACGCGGCAAGATCAAGGAACTCGCGAGCAGCTTTGAGCGGCGAAGTGGCACGCAGCAATCTGGCTTTCCAGTCTCTGGCCTGAGTCACCGTCTTCTGCCCTGGAAAAGCAGACAAATGCGACTCAATGGCGGCCTGATAATCCGCTTCAGTGACTTCACCGAATGAGCCCGAATTCCACTGCTGTCCAGTGACATAAACACTCAGAAGATCAGCAGCCGCAGCGCCGGGCAAATCGTTGGCCGCCTGAAAATTCTCTTTGGCAAGCTGCAGCTCAGCTTTCGCAATCGGCCATTCTCGCAGGCGAATGGAAAGGTTCCCGGCTTGAAGCTGAATGCGTGCGGCCAGAATCGGCGACTTTGTTGATAGTCGTTGAGCCAGACTTTGCAGTCGCTGTCGAGCGGTTGCAATATCGCCGTCATCCACCAGCTCCGCGACATATTCCAATTCCAGTGCCGCATCCGGGCCGACCTGTAACACGCGGTCAAAGTGATCAGCGATTCGCACGCATCGCTGCCGCCAGACTCCCGTTGTCAGGGTCAGCGTTTTGTCACGGAGCTGCTGAAACTCAAGCTGCGTTTTGTTTTGCATCTCCGTCCGTTGAGGCGACTCATCGAGTTGGTACAGCAGTTCCAATAATTGCAGCAGCCCTTCAAGTCTCAGTGTTTGCAGTTCCTGCGTCAGTGCCAGTCCGTTCTTTGAGGCTTCAACGTATTCCTGCAAAGCCTCCGATGGCAATCCCTGTTGCAGCAGCGAACGAATCTTCAGCGCAGCTACGCTGGCTTTTTCATTCTGACTGTTGGCAGCGGCCTGTGTGTTGCCATAACGAAGTTGAAACGCATCGAAGTCGTTCAGATCCAGTTGAATTTCAGCCAGCATGACTCGACACCGGAATCGAAGACAATCATCCGATGTCGTTTTCTGCATCTGTTCAATCAGCGTCTCAGCTTCCTCACGACGCGTCTTAGACTCTTTCGCATCAGCCAGGCGGTACCTCACGAACGCCACATCCGTCAGCACCATTCGAGTGCGCTCGCGCGCGGCACGAACTGCATCACGATCAACTTCGCGGCGGACTTCTTCAATTTGCGCCAGCAATGATTCGGCAAGTGTCCGAGCCTGAGTGATGGCCTCGGTGGCGAATCTGGTTTCAGAAGACACTCGTCGCGGCGGAAGGTTTTCGTTAGTCGTGGCCGTCGCTGCAGGCAGCAGTTGAACACTCGAGATCGGCGACTGAATGATCTCCTCCATCAGACCCGCAGCCGACAGAAGCTCGATCTGACGAACTCGCAGCATCAAGTCATTCTCTGCCGACGGGGCGTTGTTGCGCAGGAACTCGGTCAATCGCTCGGCCGACTCGCGTATCATGCCGTTACGACTGTCGGAGTCCATGTTCCATGCATGCTGCTGCTGACATTCCGACAACATCATTTCCCACGTCGCCAGGTGATTGACGTCGTGCAGGCCTTCGAGCTGCCGATAACAGTACTGTTCCGCCAGTCCGTATATCGCTCGATCGAGCAACTCCTGAACAAACTCCCGCTCGCCATCTGCAACATCAGCCCGAATCTGCGAAGTGCCAAAGAGTGATGGCAGCATCGCGAGAATTGCAGTTGCGTAAAGATACGAGCGGGGAATAATCACATTTGGCTCATGTTATTTGTACTTCCATCGGCGTCTGAGATCACCTGAGTGATTCCAGATAGGCCAGCAGATCCGCCAGTTGTTCCGGGCTCAGATTGCCGACAATGCCCTGAGGCATCATCGAAATCTCCTGCTTGACTCGATCTTCGATCTGATCCTGAATCAGCTCATGAGAAATCCCGGTGGCATCTCGGAGCGTTACCGTTTCTGCACTTTCCAGCACAATGAAGCCGGTGTAGATCTTGCCGTCATCCATAGCGATCGCCCAGGTGTCGAATCCCTGAGCAATCTTCTTGCTGGGCTGGACAATCGATTCGATCAATTCAGCTCGTTTGTATCGTTTGCCAATGTCGACCAGATGCGGGCCCTTGGGCTGCTGGCCATTGGCAAACGTGTGGCAGTTGATACACGACTGCTGACGAAACAGCATTCGTCCTTTTTCAACATCACCATGTGTTGCTGCGGCTCGAGTCGCCACCACATCGAAGAGGAGATTGGCGATCGCATTCGGATCATTCGGATCGGCCTTGGGAAGTACGATCGCTTTTTCTTCTTCCTTGATCGCCACATCGGCGGACAAGCCGTCCAGATTGACGACGTGCTTCTTGAGTTGCTCGGTAAGATGAGTCTTCAGCGATTCATCAGCTTCTGCCATCGCGACTTTCACAGCTTCGGCGATTCGATCTGACTCGCTCCACTTCTGTCGATCATAGTACGGTCCTGTTGTATCAGGTCGAGTTCCCCACCACTTCGGGCTCTCAAGAGTAAACTCGCCTTCTCGATGGTAGAGTCGGATCAGTGTTGTCCACACTTCGCGTCGTAGCGATTCATCGCGGCTGGTGCTCAGAACCTTGAACAACCCGTCGACAGTCTTCGGATCGTGTAGCTGCTTCAAAGTTGCTATGGCCCCGGAACTGAGCGGACCGTTGAGAGCTTCCAGACAGGCATCGATGGCCTTGACTTCGGTCAGAGCTTTGATGGCCAAATGCGGAATCACACGCCCTGGATCCGCCTTTCGCCACGCATCACCTTCTGTCTTTTCTGTTGGCTGAGTTCTCTCAGTCAGCGCCAGGAGTTGCTTTGCGGCCCGTGTGTCGCCGAAGCGTCCCATGGCCACAATTGCCGCCGCACGGACTCGCGGATTGCTGTCATCAAGCTTGGAGAAGATCGGAGAGAACAGTCCTTTCTCCATTTGAGACTTGCGATCTGCTGCCGCGCGGATCACGTGTTCTCGCAAATCGGCATCAATCAGAAAAGAACCGAAGGCGGCTTTGAATGCATTCCAGTTGGCTTGTCGCAAAGTCCAGACAGCGGCGATGCGTGAATTCAGTGAAGCCGCGCGATCTTTGGCGAGCACCACAAGCGCATCGGCGAGCGGCAGGGCGTCAGCCCTCCGAGCAACGTCGCGTGAATCTCTGAGGGCTAACGCCCTGCCGCTCGCCAAACGCAGAGCATCCGAAGGACTCCTTAGTAATTCAACGAGCGATTGCGTGTCGAGATCTCGCAGGGCTTCGACACGGAGGGATGACGCCCTGCCGCTCGCCGAGGGCACTGCGACCGGATGAGCCACGTAATTGCTGGGCGTAATCATCGCGACAAAACCCACGTCCGGGCGATCGAACGAAAACCCGCCATTCTTCCAGCTTGTGACAAACAACCGGCCACTGGCATCAGCGTCCGCATCCGTTGGGCGAGGAATCTTAATGAACGTATCCTGTTGGGCGTCGAAAGTTGCACCGTTGTGAGGCAACACGTGGCTGAAGACTTCGCTTCGTCCCCAGTCGCACGTCAGCAACATATCGTTGAACGGAGCTGGCCAGCGATCGTCCTGAAAATAGAGAGCTCCGCATCCTGAGCCTCCGCCGTAATCGGCCAGCGGCGGCATGATTTCTTCGCTGAAATTGATGTACTGAGACGGATAGCCGTAGTTGGCCGTCTGCATCACGTGCGACAAACGGATATCCCAACCACCGCCGTCATTAGTATTGTCGCGAGTGAACACATTCATCAATGGATCAATCGCGATGTCGACGATGTTTCGCTGGCCCCATGAGAACACTTCCATCTCGGTGCCATCTGGCCGAATTCGCACGACGCCGCCACCACGTTTGCTGAGCGTTGTCCCATCTTTAGCCACGGCCTTGTTGAATCCAAAGTCGCCAACAGCGATATAAATCCAGCCGTCGATGCCCATGCGAATGCCGTTAGTCGTATGGTCTGCACCTCGCTTATCAACTTCTTCTGTGCTGATGCCTTCGATCAGAATTTCGCTTTCGTCCGATGTGCCATCGCCATTGGTATCTCGGAAAACCGAAAGAAACGGCGGATGCAACACCCACATGGAGCCGTTGTCATAGACCAGTCCGCGAGGATGATCCATCTTTGCAAAGTCGTTGAACTTGTCCGCCTTACCATCGCCATCAGAGTCGATGCAACGCACAATCTTTCCTCGACCAGGTTCCTTGCCCAGCGAGCCTTGCTCATCAACCCCAACAAAGACTTCTCCGTCGACCGAGGTCGTGATGCAGACTGGATAAGTGACCTGCGGAGGACCGGCGAACAGACTGGCGTCAAATCCTTCCGGAGCTTTCACGTCATCAATTGATGCGGCTCCTTCCGCGCCTGACGAAACTCCTTCGGGCAAAGGCGGCAGATCGCCCGGATAGGCTTCAATTTCCCAGAGACTGCCCCAGCCGCCGCCATTCGATCCGAGAAACGTGACTTTGAGGTAGCGTGCAGCATCGGTCTTTACAGCATCAACCGACAGTCCGTTGCGTTCTTTGTTCTTTGAGTGATCCGCCAACAGAGTACACTCTTTGCCATCCGGCGATGATTCGATGGTGTATTGGTAAGCCGTATTTCTTGATTCCCAGTGCAGCCGCACGTTGCGAACGGACTGAGGTTTCTCCATGTCGAGCGTGATCGATTCGCCACTTTGAGGACCGCTGGCACACCAGCGAGTATCAAGTCGGCCGTCGACAGCGTTCTTTGCGAAATTATTCTTCCCGGTCTCTTCGCTGCTGGCCTTCGCCGGTTTATTGAAGACGTGATTTCCTTCGCCGCAGCATCCCTGAGTCAGCACAGGGGAATTCTTTTCAATCTTCACCGCAACTAAGGCTCGCAGTTCTTCATCCACTGCTTCAGTTGTCGGTGTGAAATGCTTGTCCGGATCGCGGCCAACCGCCCAAAGAAGTCCGCGAGTCATCATGTCCAGATACGTCGGCTCCACCATCGTTTCGTTGTAATGTCCGACCGTCGTTGCGAAGACTCGCGTGCCGCGATAATCGTTCGTCCAGATGCAAACCTGTGGCTCATTGTTATCCTGGCGATTGGCGATGGCCAACGGAGTCGCCGTGTCGAACACTTTCGCCGAGTGATACAGCTCACCCTTCGGCACAACGAATTGTTCTCCAAAGCCAGCCATAATCGGATGATCGGGTTTCTGATTGTTGATCGTATACGAATAATGCGGACCGTGTCCCGGCGACTGAACTCCGCAAAATTCAAACCAGCGATCATCATCAACGCGATAGCAGTGCATGGCACAGTGGACAAGAATTGCAGGCAGGCCTTCTCGATGAGGCTTCAGGATGCGATCGACAAACTCCTTGTCCGTGACGTGAGCAAAACATTCGTTGTGAACAACGATGTCGAAACCATCGGCCCAGTTCGGATCGTTATAAAGTGGAATCTTTGTGTCCGTTGACGTTCCGCCCTGATGCACCACAGTCCAGCGAACATTGGCTCGTGCGCTGATGCCGCGAGTCAGGATCAGCTTCTGGCGATCGTAGTCATGGCAACATCCGCCCGTGACAAGCAGGGCGTGGATCGGTCGATCAGCAGACTCGACCTTCGCTGATGTTGCTGTCTCCTCGGCATTCAGAGAAGACACAGAACCGAGCATCAGCGAAAGGCACGACAGGAAGGTACACAAGAAACGCATGGAAGGAACCTGGGTGGGTGGAAGTAGGAGATGAGATCGTTACAAAGCGGCTTTTGGCGTTGTCCGGGACCATTCGAAATTTCAGATTTTAAACTTCGAATCCACGGCGGAATACTCAACACCTGCCACGGTTGGAAAGTTGCCAAAGCTAACACGATTCCGACCGAATGCAACCAAACAAGGCCGGAGTACAATCGAACACTGGCCCGAACGGATTATGTCGGTTCGAATGTTCTGATTAGGCGTCAATCAGCCGGCGGCTGCGTTCAATTGCTGCGGCGATGATGCTTTCGATCGCAAGCAGGATGAGACCGGCGAGCAGAAACCATCGCCAGAATTTTTGCTGAGATTCCAGTTCGGTTGAGTCGAGTTGGGCTGTTTCAGCAGCAGATGGTTGTACTGTCGCTGCAGTCTGCACTGTGGCGACGTCTGACGACATTCCCAGAGCCTGCAGTTGCCCGGCGGGAAATGGTTCGGTGCGACTCTCCGATGCCGCCACCGTGACCAGAAGACTCACAGTCTTCGGGCGTTCGGACGTTTCTCCGGTGAGTGTCCATCGGCCGGGTGTGGTGAGCGAAATCGTCTGTGGATTCGAAGCGGACGAAGCAGAATCAGACTTTGTTGCTTTGCTGCTTTCGTCTGGGGAGCCGGTTTTCCCAGAGGCTTCCGGCGTTACCTTTAACGGTTGCGAAGTGGAAGCGTTTGCTGCGAGCGTCGAAGGTGTTTGCACCGTGCCATCCGGAGCAGTCAGCGTCCACGTTTCTGATCCTGAGATCTCCGCCGGGCTGATGCGTTGACCGGCTTCGAAAAGAAGGTGTCCGGACTTTCGCGGATTTGCCAATTGAACCAGCCGATGAATCATGGGAGGAAATCGTGTCGACAAAGCCCACTGACTGTCCGCTGGATGCCAGCCCGCCGTGAGAACAAAGAGCCGACCTCCAGATGGTCGCGGTGATTCAATGATCGCAGGAGCGCCTGAATCGAATTTCGCGAGAACTCGGACGGCCTGAGCCTTGCCAGGGTCCAGCGTGAGTTTTCGAAAATGCCAGAAACGGATCGATGAGAAGTCTGCAAACCTGGCGTCTGCAAACGGCGTCAGCAGGCTGTTGGAAAAATCCAATTGTCCCAGCATGGCATAATCAGTGACGGATGCTTCTTCAATCCCGGTGTTCTCCGGCAGCAGTGATTTGATTGATGTGGCCATGTCGATGCTTTTCAAGGCAACCATGACGACACCGCCGCGATCAAGCAAGCCGTTCAGAGACGTGATCAGTCCGTCAGAAACGGTGTCTGTCACGATCGCCAGCCGAACATTGTCTGGGACCGGTAGAGCAATACCGTCGCTGCCGACGAGATCCACTACTTCAACCGGGCTCGTTTCATTCCCGTCGAGCACTCGCTGCAGATAATATCGCATTGTGTCGGCGTTGTTTGTGTCGACCGGTCCAGCATGAGCGATCTGCACAACACCAACCTCTTCAAGCGGGAGATCGACCACGTTGTCGAATGGATGTGCGTCGTTGAGAATTTCGACACCAGCGATCAGCGGTTGTCCTTCAGACACTTCAGGCATTGTGATTGTCTTGCGTTGCCCGCCGCCAACTTCGGCCGTGATAGGTTTTCCGACAGGATTTCCGGCGACGTCAAATGTCGACAGGGAATAACTTGTCACGGTCGCGTCGCCGGAGTTCGTCACTCGCACTCGAATTCTTCCGGTGCGTCCGTCTTCCGAGAGACTCAGGCCTGCGTTCCCGGTTGCTGTTGGCTGAACGATGCGAAGATCGAGCTTCACGGAATCCGGCCAGGTGCCGGAACGCACGGCATCGAGATCGCTGCCTTCCTGAAAATCAGTGATCAAGACGACACGACGCTCTCCATCGGGGCCTGCAGTCCTTTGCTCTCTGGCCACTTCATCGGCCGCCTCCAACATCGCGGTGGCAGTGTTGGTCGCCAGCCAGTCTGGTTCATAGGCGTTCGTGATGCGTTCAATCAATGCGGCTCGGCTGGCTGGTTCAGTTTGCTTCCAGTCGGATGAAGTCAGCAGCGTTCGAGAGTTCTCAGAGAACACCGCCAGGCTCAGCGTATCCTCCTCATTGAGTTCCGCCACGACTTTCTGGATCTCTGCAATCACGGCTTCTCGCAATCCATCACGTCGCATGCTGGCACTGGCATCGATGAGCAGAGCGACGCGATCCGCAGTTCCTGATTCCGTGGCTTTAGCGATGGTGACTCGCTGGAACGGTCTTGCGAAAGCGAGAGCAATAAGAATCACGGCCAGGATCCGCAGCAACATCAGTGGCCAATGTTCGATCGTCGATCGCTTCGTCGTTTTGGGCAGCGTCGGAGTCAAAAAACGGACCACGCTGAATGGCATTCGAACGGCAGGTGTGCGGCGGAGCATATGCAAGGCAATTGGCACACCCGCCAATAACCCGCCGGCGACCGCAAATCCAGCATAGAGTAATTCAAACATGGGTTAGATCTTGTTGGTTAGAGCGACACACGCCATCGTAGCGTGGGCTTTAGCCCACGCTACAAAAGAATCCGTAGTGTGGGCTTCAGCCCACTTTACAATTAATTCATTTGATCCGCCCTTTTTGAGGTTCCTTTACCTTTGCATTCGTTGTTTTGTTATGCAACGGGAAACACTTGCGAAGTGGGCTGAAGCCCACGCTACAAAAAATTGCCATCACGTGGCGATCACGGCTGGAAATTCCAACCAAGCTTTGCCCACTCAGGATTGATCCAAAGATCGAAGTGATCATTTGGTAAGTTTGCCTTCGCTGGATTCCGTCCGATGTATTGAATGATTCGCCACAGGTGTTCTTCATCTCGAATGATTCGATCGTAGCTTTCTCGTTGCCAAAGTGGTCCTGAAATGCCTAAGTGCTTGTTGATAGCTCGTGCTGATCGACCTTTCCAGAGCCGCAGAATATCCTCGAGTTCCTGATCGTCTGATCCCATGGGCCGTACGATGGCATGCACGTGATTCGGCATCGTGACGAAACATCCCAACTCATAGTTGGTTCCCTGATCCGCCAGTAATTCCGTGACCAGCAGAACTCGAGTATCTTTGGACTTCAAAACGCAGGATCCGGTTCCCTGATCAAGCCAGTCTTCGATTTTCTGGTCGATCATGCGGGGCATTTCATCGGTTGGGTGTGCTTCTGGGTTCGTTTCAAGCAGCCGTTCCCATTTTTCTTTCCATTGGTGAAGTTGTCTAAGCTTTTCTGCAGGCAATGCATCGTTCAGTCGAAACGTGACGAAGTAGGTCGCACCTTCCTGTCACCAGTGCGGCAGCAGTTGTTGTAACACCGTAATGGCAGATCATCTCGTAGTCCCTGAAATCCTGGGGGAGCATCAAGATTCCATTTCGACGTTGTCATGACGAGTGTTGTGGATAATGGGGAGTTGAAGTGGGCTGAAGCCCACGCTACATATAAAAATCCTACCGACTTCTTTGCCTGCGTGCCTGCAGGAATTCGGCCAGTGCTAGTTCAAGAGGTTCGTTGGTTGTTAGCTGTCGCCATGCGGCACCGACGGCTTCGCATTCCGCCTGTACAGCACGGTTATGAGAATCGAAACGTGACTGGTATTCATTACGGATCGTGTCAGGGTCGCTGAAAATCTTCTGACCGCTCTCGAGATCTTCGAACAGCTTTGGACCGTCAAAAGTTAAAGTCTTCTCGGCCGGGTCAAGGATCTGAAACACCACGAGATCATGCAGACAGCCTCGCAGCAGTCTTAAGCCGTCCCCTAATTGCTGAACCGGCGCCAGCATGTCGGAAATCAGAATCACCAGACCACGTTTGCGGAGCCGCTGGGCAACGTCTTCCAGAGCAACTCCGGGATTGGTACTGAGCCCGGACGCGGGTTCTTCCAGAGTGACGAAGAGCCGGCGAAGTTGCCCCGGACGATATCGCGCGGGCACGATGGTGCGGACATGTTCGTCGAACAGTGTCAGTCCAACGGCGTCGCCCTGACGATTCAAAAGCCACGCGAGCGACGCGGCCAGCGTTCGAGCGTAGTCGTGTTTTGTGTATTCACCGGAACCGAAGGACATCGAGCGACTGATGTCCAGCACGATGTAACATCGCAGGTTCGTTTCATCTTCAAACAGTCGGATGTAGCTGCGATCTGTGCGAGCAAACAGTTTCCAGTCCAGAAATCTGGGATCATCGCCCTGGGCATAAGGACGATACTCGGAGAATTCGACGGAGAATCCATGTCTCGGGCTTTTGTTCAGGCCTGTTCGGAAACCATCCACGACAAGCTTGGCTCGCATTTCCAGCGAACGAATGCTCATTACCACATTTGGATTCATGAGGTCTGCGGACATAAGCGGCCAGCCAGAGAAAGCGGTTAATACCTCAAGAGGACGTTGCCCGTGTCAGGCCACTGATTCGTTCTTCGGATGCTCAATCACCGCCAGCAATCGATCCACCAAAGAGTCCACCGTGACGCCCTGCGCTTCGGCTCGATAATTGGGAAGAATGCGATGACGCAACACGGGCTTGGCCAGGGCCTGAATATCTTTGCTGGAAACGTACGATCGGCCGTCCAGCAGAGCCTGAGCTTTTCCGCCCAGTACCAGATACTGACCTGCTCGAAGTCCTGCACCCCATGAGACAAGATCGTTGATGAAATCCGGAGTTCCCTTTTGACCGGGTCTTGACGCGGCCGCCAGTCGCACGGCGTAACGTACAACATCATCAGCGATCGGCACGCGTTGAACGACCTGATGGAATTCTCGAACCGTTTCGCCTGAGAACAGTGACTTGATTGGCTGGAAGTTTCGAGACGTAGTCTGCTGGACCACAGCGACTTCGTCATCTTCGGGCAGGTAGTCGATCATCACGTTAAACATAAATCGATCGAGCTGAGCTTCAGGCAGCGGGTACGTACCTTCCATCTCAATCGGATTCTGCGTGGCAAGCACAAAGAATGGCTCCTCCAGGGGATAGCGTCGACCGGCAGCTGTGACTTGGTGCTCCTGCATGGCTTCCAGGAGAGCAGACTGCGTCTTGGGCGGCGTGCGATTGATTTCGTCCGCGAGGAGCACGTTGGAAAAAATCGGCCCCGGGATAAATCGCATCGATCGTCCACCCGCACCGTCTTCTTCCAGAACCTCGGTTCCCGTAATGTCGGCGGGCATCAGGTCGGGGGTAAACTGGATGCGGTTAAACTTCAGATCAAACAATTGAGCGATCGATTTGACCAGCAGAGTTTTCGCGAGTCCGGGTGCTCCGGTGATCAGGCAATTGCCGCCTGCCATCAGAGAAATCAGCAGTTGTCGCACGACTTCCTTCTGGCCGACGATGACTCCAGACAACTCTGCATCAATTTGCATTCGGAGTTGCTTCAACTGAGTGATCAGTTCTCGTTCTCGT
>JBIIIF010000446.1:0-3294 GCA_044235005.1 Planctomycetaceae bacterium
TGGAAGCAGTCCGCCAGATTCGCTGCACAGTTGAATTCACCGCCGCTGACGTGAACGTCGAAGTTCGTTGCTTTGCGGAACGGAATAATGCCTGGATCGAGCCGATGAATCAGAGCACCGAGTGAAACGAAATCCATAGCACCAGACTTGGGTACATTCAGCATTGAACAAATCCTTTGGGACCCCCGCAGCGAACGGCCGCAGGCTTGATGAAAAGACGGGAGATTATCGGCCTTTGGCCTGTTTAACCTGAACAAGCCGCTTGACAGGCGTTTTTTCGCCGGATCGCACGCGTATCGTAAGAGGTTCCCGAGCGGATTTCAAAACAAGTTCTTTTCCCGGTAGATTCATTCCCATTCGAGCCACTGTAGGCCGACCTGCCCTCAGGTCGGCAGTGTTGACGTTCTTTGTCGAAGCCGGGTGTTTTTGGTGGACTACATACCGCCACTTTGCCCTTGGGAGTTGCGTTTCTTCGGTAGACGGTGCACTCTCGTCGATCTGAGACAGATCGACCCACAGTTGGCCGACCTGTCTCAGGTCGGCGTCTGGTGCTGTGGGCGTGGTGATTTCCGGCAGCGAAAACAGTTTCCTAGACTGCAAGGATCCAATGTTCACTTTGACAATTTTGGACCACCACGATGCAAAGAATCCTGCTGCTTGAAACAATTCTGCTGATCCTGTCCTCGACCGTGCACGCTCAAACGCCGGACGCGAAATTACCCCCTGCGCCGGAACCCTCGGTGCATCCGCTGATCTCCCGAATTGCATTCGGATCCTGCCAGACTCAGGACGAGCCTCTGCCGATTCTGCGGACGGTGCTGGAATGGGAACCCGAGTTGTTCATCTATCTCGGCGACAACATCTACGGCGATACCAACGACATGGCGGTGCTCGAAGCGAAGTACGCGAAGTTGGGCGTCAAGAAAGATTTTGCTGCTCTGCGAGCCAACGTCCCGACGATCGCGACATGGGATGATCACGATTATGGAGCCAACGACGCGGGGAAAGATTATCCGTTTCGAAAGGAGTCGAAGGACATCTTCCTGAAGTTCTGGAACGAGCCCAATCCCAGCCCGCGTCGCGAACAAGATGGCATCTACGTGAGTTACCGATTCGAAGACAAGTCGGTCGGCAAGACTTTGCAGATCATCCTGCTCGACACTCGCTCGTTTCGAGATCCTCCGCTTGTCTCGCCGCTCACGTCGTGGAAGAACGACTATCTGCCGGACACTGATCCCACCAAAACGATTCTTGGTGACGTCCAGTGGAAGTGGCTGGAAGAGCGTCTAAAGGAGCCCGCGGATCTTCGCATCATTGGCAGCAGCATTCAGTTTTCGCACGAGTACAACGGCTGGGAATCATGGACAAACTTTCCTCGCGAGCTGTTGAAGATGGTCGATCTGATCAAGTCGACAAAAGCCAATGGCGTTGTCTTCATCAGCGGCGATGTCCACTGGGGCGAGCTGTCGGTGCTGCGTCCGAAGGATTGTTATCCCATTTATGATCTTACCGCGAGCGGACTCAATCGCGATTGGGACATTGTCGAGCCCAACCGCAACCGAGTGGGCGAAGCGTGTTCCGATTTTCATTTCGGAATGCTGGACATCGACTGGTCCGGCAGCCCCTCTGTCACCTTCCGTATTCACGACATGACCGGCCGGGCTCGAGTGCGAAAGTCGGTGAAATTGAGTGAGTTGAAGCACTGATTTGCTACAATCTCCCGGCGAAAAGGGAATTTTTTTCGACCAGGCGCAGTTCGTTTGTTACTGGACTGTCTGGCTCTCCCCATTCATGCTGGGATGAATCCTGATGCGAGAATATGAAGTTCTGTACGAGACAATTGAAGATGGGTGGATCATGGCAACGGTCCCTGATCTGCCTGGCGCAGTGACTCAGGGAGAGAACATGGACGAGGCAAGGTCGAATATTCGTGAAGTCATTGAATTGCTTCTCGCGAGCTATCGCGAGCAAGCCTTCCAGCATGCCTCGCCAAGCGTCGTCAGAGAGATGGTGACTGTTGATGGCAACCCAAGTGCGACTTGAATATGAAGCGAGTCGATCTGATACGCCATTTGACAATCCACAATTGTGTCCTGGATCGTGAAGGCGCGAACCACACGATCTATCGCAATCTCGCGAACGGACGCTGTACGGCGGTGCCACGTCATCGCGAGATCAAGGAAACATTGGTTCGAGCGATCTGCGGGCAACTCGGCATTCCACGGCCGTGATTTGCCGAGATACATATCCCACATTGTGCCGTTAGTTGGCTGGCAATTATGTCGCAGTTCAGAAGCAATGTTAACTCCGACGAACCAGTCAATCATTCCGCGTTCAAGCGTGGTGATGTCCTGATATTTGTCGTGTTTCCAATCGTCTTGATTCTTGGCTTTCTGCTCTTTCTGTGATGGCCAAAAACGCCAGCAGACCTGAACCTAAGGTTGGTTGCGCAGGTAACGGATGACATCTCTGTGGAACTCGTTGCCGTAGCGAGGCAGGATCAATCCATCGCCGGGCCAAAGATATGGTGGAAACCGAATGGCCTTCCCGCTCCAGAAGTGAAAGAAAACGCCGCAGGGAGAACAACTGGAAGTCCTGACCCTGGTTTCTGTTTTCTCTACCACTGCAAAGATAAACGACCTGGGAAGAACGCGGAGGTCTCAGGACCTGCGGCAGGTTCTGGCAGCTCGATGTCGGAAACTCTGCAAGGCGGCAACGGGAAGCAAATCATCGTATTCACCAATGCAAAGCCCGATTTCTGGAGCTCAGTTGACGCGGGGATGCGAATCTCTACTGAGGGCGATCAGTACGTCGGGGAGCTGACTCCGGGAAACGCAAAACTATCGACGCTGGTGGGAGGTCGTGCGGCGACAATCGAGGTTCTCAGTGGCAAGGCCCTGACCGACGCTACCCCAACTTCCCCAACTCGTTTCAGAAACACTGTGTTTTCTGGGGATTTCCGTTGATTTTTCTCACTACATTTTGCGTTGGATTATTTTGGCGGGCAGTTTGAGGCGGAGTTTTTCGAGAAGGATCTGTTGATGGTCGGTGGGTTTTGAGATGCAGCGGGTCCGGATCTCCTGGCCGGAGCGGGTTGGCAGCACGACGTCCATGGAGCGGATGTCGGACAGTTCGGCCAGCACTCGACGGGGTTCATTGCCGAGGCTCGCCTTTATGCAAATCTGTCCCAGGGTTTTCCAAAGTACGTACGCCACGAAGCACACGAAGATATGGGCCAGCACGCGATCCTCTTTCTGATGCCAGATTGGACGCAGTGACAGGTCACTCTTGTGG
>JBIIIF010000039.1:0-37523 GCA_044235005.1 Planctomycetaceae bacterium
GATTGCAGTGCAGCGGCAATCGACATGAGGCTTTCGAGGGCACGACGCCGTCTGGCCGAGGTACTGACTGAACAGGGGTTTGAATATGAATGATTCATCCAACAAGCGATCCGCCGGCAATATTCCGTCCGAAGAGCAGATGGAAGGACTGCTGAAAGACTTCTTCAAACTGGAAACCCCATCGGGCCTGAACCGCCCGTTCCGCCGACCCGTTGCCAGCCGTCAGGAGAACCCTGCAGCGTCTTTGGTGACGCTGTCAACCTCCGAGCCAACTGCTGCTCCTCGCAGCCACAAAATGGTGGTCGCCAGTGCGATCGCAGTTTTGGCGATGTCATTGATTGTGGCGATGAAGGTTCAGACACCATTAACGTCTGGTGGAAACACGGCTTCGACGACTCCGGACGTTCAGCCAGCGGAACCGGCAGAGAAATTGATGCTGGTCTCTCCAAACAGCGATGCTCCGTCAACGCACGTTGTTGGTGAAGATGGGGTGACTCTTGAAGAAACAGACTCGATTGAAGTAAAGTCACAGAAGTAACGAAACGGGCTGCGTCCTGCGCCTTGCCCGCGGAACGAACAGAAGGACTCTGGCAAGATTCCTGAGGTAATCGTTGCACGTCATTTCTGTCAGCTTCAGGAGCTTGCAATCTTCTTTTGCATAGGTGCTTCGACAGCTTTTGGAGCAGAAAACACCC
Source organism: Planctomycetaceae bacterium (assembly GCA_044235005.1). Taxonomy (GTDB): domain Bacteria; phylum Planctomycetota; class Planctomycetia; order Planctomycetales; family Planctomycetaceae; genus SXXK01. The sequence continues at coordinate 696 of JBIIIF010000039.1, forward strand.
AGAAGTAATCGCCAACCTGGCCATGGTTGGCCTGAGCCTGTTGATTCAGGAATTCGCATTCCTGCTGCATGGCTTCACGCGACCAGCCGAGACATGACCGCATCTTCAGCGTGACGGGATCATAGTCCAACGCATGCTCCGCTGGTGATCGAACCATTAAAGCCGATGGCAGAACGCAGCAGTGGTAAAGTCGCGGAACACACGGGAAAGTTCGTGCGCGGTGAAAGCTGCGGCGAAATTGTTCCGGATTGTCGCCGGGAAGCCCCATGATAATCTCGATCGCAACTCGGGAAGCATTCGTCAGTCGCGCCATGTTGTCTTCGAAACGTTGTTCATCAAACGATCGCTCGACATGGGCCAGCACTTCATTGTCGAATGACTGCAGCCCGACGCCAACGAGAGGATTCCCAACGCTCGACAGAAACCGAATGTGCTGGTCTGTGACCTTGGCCGGATACACTTCACAGATCAGTTCTCGATTGTGAAAGAACCCGGTTCGTTCAGCCGCGAGCTCAAGCTGATCAAAAGCGCGACCGTTAAGATTAAGTCCCGCATCCACCAGCAAAGCGCCGGTGACCTGAGCATTTGCCATGGCGTTGAATTCTTCCGCCAGATGTTCGGCCGTGCGAACTCGCTTCGGTGATTCCATCGTGCCCCATTCGCAGAAGGAACACGTATAAGGACAGCCACGATAAGTCTGCAGAACGCCGAGACCTCCATGAGGAACCAGGCCCATGACATACGGTGATGGCAGCAAGTTGAGATCGGCCAGCGGACGAGTTGGCGTTTCGTGCCAGCGTTCATCATGCCACTGAGCAATGCCGTGAATTTTACTGAGCGAGCCTGCGTTGCGATTCGTAGCCTGCACAAGCTCCAGAAACGTCAGCTCACCTTCAATGACCACAGGCACTGCGAAGACTCCCGTCAATGCGTGCCGGAACAAATCCGCGCGACGAGACGTCAGGGATCGCCAGTCGTTTCAGCGGCGGCGGAATCGTCAATGTTTGGGATCGCAAGGCGAATAGGACGCCTCTCGGTGTGGCCGCAGAAAAAGGAAACATGGCGGTTCACGCCCAGCCGACCGGCTTCATCCAGCTTTCCGAGCCACTTGACGACTCTCTGCCGCGGACCGCTGGCCGTGCGATACGACTCAACCAGCGCCCAGTATGCATGTCGTTGACCGTTCTTTGTCCGAAATTGCTGTCTGATAAACATGACGGAGCATGCTATCGACACTTTCAAGCCCGCCAGGAGGACTGGTCGTCACTACATCACATCTCAGACGGATTCCAAACGACTTACGAAAACAGCCCGCCAAAAACACGGCCGAAATTTTTCGCCCTCGGAGATTTTCTTTCCAGTTGGGGAGCCTGGGCCAGCAAAGAAATACACTCCCGTCCACATGGCCGTCGTTCCAGTAACCATCGTTGTGCAAACGGACGTAACCGTCAACACGATGGATACACGGTGTGCAATCTGAACAATCGCTAACGGACTGCCCACTCCGGAGCAGGAGCTTCGAACTTCTGTTCCTTGCGATCGGCATCTCGGAAGGCGATTGATTCCGAATGCAGACACATCGGCGGTTCAGACGGAAGCAAAGTGTGACTTGAACCGAGCTGTCCGCCTTGTAGATACGCCGGGTCGCCGACGATCGGGAATCCCAGATGCCACAAGTGTGCGCGGATCTGATTGGTGCGACCGGTGCGCGGGAAAGCTCGGATGAGGGATGTGCCGTCTTCGAAACGTTGCAGAACTTCAAAGGCCGTGCTGGCTTCGTGGCCGTCGGGATCAATCAGGTAAATACCGCCGTCCCCTGCTTCACGTGCGAGCGATACTTCACACGAGAACTTATCTGTTGACGGATGTCCGTGAACCTTGGCCAGATAGGTTTTCCCAACCAGACGATTCTCAAACTGCTTTTGCACAATCGAGGCGACTCGTTTGCGTTTGCAGAGCACCATGATGCCGGAAGTATTGGCGTCCAGTCGATGAACAATATGAGGTCGGCAGGGAAACCAAACCAGATTCAGGATATTGCGCAGCGTGTTGCGGTTAAATCGTCCACATGCATGAACCGGCAGCGGCGCTGGTTTTGACAGGATGATGAATTCGTCGTCTTCATGGAGCACGCGAATATCGGTCGCCACATCGGGTTCAACCGACATGGGTGCAAGCTGATCGAAGCGTTCCCCTTCACGCACGATTCGATCCGGGGACAGTGGCAGTGCTTCGGGAGTCCACTTCGGACGTCTGCGGCGGCGAACTGGTTCTGTAGGGACGATCGTTGAATCGGCGATCCGTCGCAGCCATTCATCGCGTCCCACTTGTGGATGGAGATCATCCAGGAACTCAATCAACGTCATGTTCGCACATTGCTGCGGAACGTTCAGGGGCCGACGATTCAGGCAAGGTTCGCTGCCTGGCAGCGGGGTCGTTACACGTTTGATTTCTGCATGGCGCGATTCGATCAGTTCCGCCATGGATTGCGATTCTTCGCGATAGCAGGCCGGGCAGGACTTTCCCGGAACGTACTGCGGCAGCTGTTGTTCTTCAGCGGTGACAACCGCCTGACAGATGTAGCACTGAGTCGTCGGCGTTTCCTGAAGCGAAGGATCGACCGCGACACGTTGATCGAACACGAAACATTCGCCGTGATAGTGATCGCCGCCGACTTCTTCGAAGTACTTCAGAATCCCGCCATCGAGCTGATAGACCTGACTGAAGCCTGCCATCTCCATATAGGGTCCGGCCTTCTCGCAACGGATACCACCAGTGCAGAACATGACGACGGGTTCGTTCTTTAGTTCTTCGGGCAGGCGCGCGACGCCATCGGGGAACTCCCGAAAATGATCGAGGCCCATTTTGATCGCGTTATCGAAAGTGCCAAGGTCATACTCGTAGTCATTTCGAGTATCCAGAAGATGAACTTTGCGCCCTTCGTCCAGCCATCGCTTGAGCTCTTTCGCCGGAAGTTTGGGCGATGTTTTCTGAGCCGGAACGACACCATCAATCCCAAAGGCAATGATCTCTTTCTTGAGCTTCACCAGCATGCGATTGAACGGCTGGTACTCGTTTGCGCTTTCCTTGGGCTGAAGGTCAGCGAAAGCAGGATCTGATCTCAGGAAGTCGACGAACAAATGAATGGCTTCCGGCGGACCGGCGACGAACAGGTTGATCCCTTCGTGGCTGAGCAGCACGGTGCCCTTCAAATTCAATTCGCCGGCTCGCCGACGAATGGCGGACTTCCGTTCTTCAAGGTTGTCCAGCGCGACAAACTTGTAGCACGAAATATTAACAACAGGAGTTTTCGACTCCGGAGACGCGGCTGGGGCAGTAGAAGCAGACATAGGCTGGATCACAGGGATTCGAACAAAATTCCTGGGGAATCAGTTTTCAGGCGACTTTGTGCAGTATACCGTAAAGTCGTCGGGCTTTCTCTGAAGACACAGAGTAGCTCGGTATGATCGGCAAAGACATCGGAACCGGGGAATCCTGCCAGGCAGAGCCATGAAATCGGGCCGCTGGACTCTTGTTCTTCGGTGGCATCGCCGCTACGGTTCGGCTCGGATGGCGCAGATGCTCGGCACGGACCAGCCCTTCGGCTTTCACCGGAACAGAGAACAGGCTGTCTTCCAGATTCGAGAGTGACGAATGAGTCAGGATAAGCAGATTTTTAATTTTGAACAGTGTGGTGAGGTCCTGATCCTGACCGCGACGGGTTCCTTTATGGAATTTCGCGACAACGATATTCGAAACGGCTACAACGAAGCGTTTCGGCAACTCAGTGAGCCGGGGATCCGTCATCTGCTTGTTGACTTTTCCGCCATGCAGTACTTTGGTTCGACGTTTGTCGGAATCCTGATTCGACTGGCCAAGAAAGCTCGAGCCAATAAAGGTAATGCGGCTCTTTGTCACATGTCCGACAACATGAAAGACATGTTGAAGACGCTGATGCTGTTGGAGAATCCGAAGATCGACTTTTCGTGGGTCGCTTATCCGGATCGAGCGGCAGCCCTTCAAGCGCTGAGCCTTCACTGACGGCGGCCCACCGCTCCTTCAGGGTCCTCGGCGACTCCAACGGCAGAGTTTGCGGCTCTTCTGAAGGCCCCGTTCTGCGTGAATTTTCGCGAACAGGCTATCACCATGGAAAAGTGCCATGCGGCTCATTTGAGTCACTGCAGGTCGTCATTGATGCCTTTTGGACTCAGTATTCAGGGACGTTGATTTCCGTCAACAGGCACGATATTCCAAATGAATCGCTTATTGCAGTTCGTTGCCGCAAGTCTCCAACGTTGAGGGCGATCAGCAGCGGGAACGATCGTTTTGGAGGCAGATCTGCGACAGACTGTAGTCAGGACGCAGCATGCGAACTGCATGCGCACATCCCGACCTGGCTACTCTATGAGACAGAATTGCTCCATGATTCAACAGACGATTGAACGTCTTTACGGGCTCCTTGAGGTCGGCTCTCGAACAAATCGTCGACGACGGACACTGGCGGTGAATCGTGCGGAGTCACTTGAAGCGCGACAAATGCTGGCCGCAACCGCCCTTCAAGCATTTCACCGTTCCGGGCAAACGTTCATTACCTGGAATGAAGATACGGCAGTGACAGGTGAGAAGTACAACGTCTATCGGTCTGCGTCACCGATCACGACCGCCAATATTGGTTCATCAGAAAAGCTCACCAGCAAATGGGGGCCACTTGACGATAATACGTCATTGCATTCACGTCGATCGCAGGACATCGGGATTCCTGCAACGTTCATGATTAACGATCTGGGAACTCCACTTTCGGCCAATCAGGGGCTGTTCGTCTACACGACTCCCACTGGACAGTCAGGAGTATGGTTTTATGCAGTCACTCAGGTGACGGGCAACACCGAGAGCTTAGTGCTGACAACCGGCTCGAATTCATTAAGGACCGGGGTCACAGAACTGGTGGCCACTCCGGCACCGGTGCTGACGGTGAGGAATGTCAGCGGCAAGGGGCGGATTTATACGCAGTACATGGACTACGCGAAGTGGAATCCCACGTTTCAGGGATATGCCTACAACTACTCCGTAGCCTTGCCGGACAACTACGATCCTAACGTTTCATGGCCCCTTAAATTGATGCCACACGCCTACGGCGAACGACTGCGGATGGAGCCTTCGGCTGAGTACGGATGGCCATGCATTCAAGTGTTTCTCGATGACCCGGGTGGCGGCGCACCAGGGGAACAGTTCCCTACGTGGTGGTACGGTTTCGCGGCTGACCACAATTATGTGACTCAGGGATCGTTACCGACAGCAGGACGTGTTGAAAATTTCACTGAGCAGCGCGTGCTGAAAACTATCGACGAGGTCTCGTCGATGTTTAAGGTTGACACGCTGAGGATCCATTCTCAGGGACACTCGATGGGGGCGTCAGGATCACTGTCGCTGGGAATCAGATATGCCAATGTGCTCTCGGGGATCTTCGGCAGTGAGCCGATGACAAACTATGCCAGCAGTCCGTTGTTCCAAACTGACTTCTCTGTGCTTTGGGGCAGTCAAACCTCCAATCTGCCAATCGTGAACAACGGTGTTCATGCCGGACCGCTGAAGAAATATGACGGCATCGGTGTCTATAACTGGATGAATCATCACGAGCAACTGGTGAATCGCCGCGGAGACAGGATGGCCTTCCTGATGGTGGGCCATGGCAAAGCCGACGACGTCATTGACTGGGCAACTCAGGGCAGACCGTTTATTGCGGCACTCAATGCAGGTCATGTTGGCTTCACGGCTGAGCAGCGCTTCGGCTGGGATCATAACTGGATGAGTTTCGACTTTTCGCTCGATACGATGTTCAGTCCGGCAGATGGTGGACTGAGTGCCTGGGCCTATCCGCGCAATGTCAGCTTTCCGGGGATCACAAATGCGACTGGATCCGGTCCCAATGTACCGGGAACAACAGGCACAAACTTCTATAACATGCAGTTTGAATGGTCCGTTCCGTGGAACCGCTTTCACACGGATCTGGTCGATACAGCGACTCAGTACGAAATCACGATCAGATCAAACACCGTTGCACAGACTGCTGACGTGACGCCACAGCGTCGACAGGCATTCAATCCCGTTCCAGGAGCGACAGTAACCTGGCGAAACATCAATAACGCGACCGGTCAGGTTGTTCAGTCGGGAACCTTGATTGTTGATGCAGACGGGCTTGTGACGTTGCCTTCTGTAATGATCCGCACAGGAACCGGAAACCGCTTTATTCTCACTGTACCCGCATCAGGTACCCTCCGGCCAGCAGTGACGGGACCAGTGTCGGCGACTGTCAATCAGAAACCCACAATCACCTGGACGGGGATTCCTGATGCTGTGGGTTACGACCTGCAGGTCAGCAATTCCAGCACGGGCCGGAATGTCATTCTTAGAACGATGGTTACGGGGCTGAACTATACACCAACAGACAATTGGGGGATCGGTCTATACAGGGTCGATGTCAGATCCCGTAATGCATCAGGCCAATTCTCGGCCTGGTCAGATCCCAAATTTTTCCGAATCTCTACACCGCCGGTTGTGGATCCAGTCGCTTCCGTCATCCCGACCGGGCGCCCGACTTTCAGATGGAGCAATGTTCTCGGAGCTACACAGTATTCACTAATGGTCCGAAATCTCATCACTGGTCAGATTGTTACCGCAACTGTCAACCGGATGAATATCAACACCTATCAGTTCCCAAACTCGCTGGGACTCGGCTCCTACAGTTTTTCAGTCAGCGGACTTGATGCATCAGGACTTGCGGGAAACCGGGCTTCGACGCCTGCTTTTCGATCCACGGAGCCCGTGACTTTGGTTTCTCCGGAAGGATCAATGTTCAACTCCTTCCCGACACTGACCTGGCTGGCGGTCCCGGGGGCAACCAGCTACGAAATGACCCTCAGAAACAGCCGCACAGGGGTATTAATCGCCTCAGAGCCGTCCCTGACATCCACGTCGTGGACACCCGGAACGGCACTGGCCGCAGGCGATTACCAATGGACGGTACGGGGAAAACTTGGAACCGTTTTGATCGGAAACTGGGGTTTGGCGAAGAGTTTCAACAATGGAGGAAGACCTTTCCTGCTCACCACGTCTGCAACTACAGCCGACCGCACACCCACGATCACCTGGTCTGCAGTAACAGGAGCAGTCAGCTACGAAATAAACTTTATTCGAGTTGATAGGGTCAGCACCGTGCTGTACCTGCAGAATCTGAAAGGAACCAGTTACACGCCGCTGACGGACCTGGATCCGCGTCAATATCGCATTTGGGTGCGTGCCGTCAGTTCGACAGGAGTCGTCAGCCAATGGGGAAACTTCATCATCCTCACAATCACTTCCGCAGATGCTCCGGCGAACAGTGATTTAGACACACTCGACTCCGCAGTGGATTTTCTGATGCCGGAAGTCTTTGAAGATCAGGAGGCGTCAGATTATACAGACCGCAGTGTTACAGCCAGAAGCTCCATCACAATGGCTTCGAAGAATGAGAGAGAGCCTGAGTCTGGTGAAGAAATCGATTTGTCGCTGGAAGAAGCCGCAGCGGCACAGAAGGTGTCTGACCACATTGACTTTGTGATGACGGAGTGGGCTCTCGGTTACTAGTCATCCTTTGTGTCAGAGAGCGAGCCCCTCGCTAAGAAGCTTCCTGCTTTGCAGCGAGGGGCTGTCTTGGTCAATGCTCGCGTCGCCCCTGTTGCCCCGGGGCTTAACACGAACGACTACTGTTGCTGACGCATCTGCTGTAAAAACATGGCCATTTGGACGAATCCCCGGAACGACTCAACAGAGATATTCGTCGTCGTGCTCAGGCGGTTCTCTTCCATGGCCAGCGAGAACCCCGAATAACTGGCGGGCAGATCCAGCCCCTCAATCTGTTCTAATTGAATCGGGACTGGCAAAACTCCTGTTCCGATGATCAGTTTGGCAAACTGATAAACTGACTTCGGCAGATCCACGAGGACGATCATATTACCCTTTTCGTGCTGTCGGGCTCGCGCGCTGAGAAGCGTTTCATCCTGCCACTCTGCTGATTCCACCAGTTGCTTCATGGCGTCAAGGCCTCCTCCCATCGTCTGCAGCATCACATTTTCTTTCACCACAAGTCTCTGCACCATGCCGTCCGGGCCATACAGCTTCTCGTTGATCTTCTTCTGCATCCCGGTGGGATCAAGGCTATCAGGAATCGTCTGCTTAAATCGATAGATGTCGACGGAATGGTCGCCGATCTTCTCTGCATCCGGCTCATACGTGAGTTCCTGCTCGATTCCGGCGACCTCATAGGTGACACCTTTCGCCATCGACTTCATCATGTCGAGAATCTGTTGCGCGGGAGCAATCTCAGTTATAGAGAAGGTTCTCATCGCCGTTTCTTCTTCCGGAAGCAAATCTCCACCAGCCGCCAGGGCGCCAAATTTCGCTTCCTTCAGACTCTCCAATGCCTTGAGTGTGAGAGTCTTCTGTTCTTCATTCTTGATGACTTTCTCGACAACCGTCTTTGACCACGTCAGCAACGAGGCCGGGTTACCATGGATGCCCATATAACCCATCAGTCCTTCGGGTACTGATTTCAGTGACGACATGTCGCTGACTGGCTGAGTAGTGAAGAAGTTGGCTGTGGCCGAGTCTTCTCCAACAGTCAGCAGTTGATCAATCTTCAGCGCATCGTTGGTGACTTGAATCGATAGAGCGTAGGACTCCGAATCATTAACGGCTTGCAGCAATGTCTTTCCGAGATCCCGATACACGTCAAGAACGTACTCCATATCCATCGACGGACCAGCCTGCTGAATCTGTTCGCCCATTGCCTGAATCAACTCTTCCAGGCGATCATCTACAGTGTTCAATTCATCTGCAAATGTCTCACGCAGCAGCACCGCATTTAGAGCAAATGTGACATGACCTTTCATTACGATCGCCTCAAGCTGTTCATCAAGAAGCGATGCGGCTGAGTTCAGTTTTCCGTCCTTTAGCTCTTCGAACTCATCAAAGAAACGACCTTCCGGAGAACAAATCAGCCAGTCTTCGTGCTCTGCGAATTCAAACGTCTGTTCCATAGCTCCCTTGGCTTCGTCCGAGTCCGTCACTGGCAGTACGAGGACTCCTTTGGGTTCTCCGGAATCATCAATGAACAAAGCCACGTACCAGTCTTTTGACTGATCAATACCTGCCAATTGATAATTGTTAATGGCCTGGCCGAAGACCATCGGTAACTGAGCTTCCGCAAGTCCTCCAAAGCCGGGCTGAACTTTGTTGATGAACTCCACCAGGTCCGCTGTAATTTGTTCGGGTGCCTGAATACGAATCACGGCCGCGGCAGTTTCTGGAATCAATTCCAGGCCGGATTCCTGAGCACGAACAGTTGGCAGTAAAAGCGACAGCAACGGGATCAGCCGCAAGGAGAGTCTCATTACCGGTCTCCAGAAATTGATTCGAAGCACCAGACGGATGCTGCATGACGTCAGCTCGGACAACTCCTCTGGTCAACCGATTAAGCAAAGTATCTGATCCGCACCATGGAATGAATCGCTCCACAAGATTACAGGCGATATATCTTTAACACCTTCTGAATACACTTGATTACCTTGGATGTTTGTTGGTGTATTGCTCGATTCAGTCGTTGTCGCGTCGTGCTGGTCTCCGGGCAAATTCAATGTTGCCGACCTCCAGAGAGTTGTGGCCGGTCTCCAGACCAGGAAACGAAGGAATAAGATCACTCATCGCTCTTCTGCTTCAGCTTCCGATTAAAGGCTTTCCGCAGTCGCTTGATCGCATCGTCATCCAGCTCGGTGGCCTCGAACAGGCTCGGCATGACCGCCTCAGCAGACCCATCGAACACTCGATCAACAAATTCGCCCAGCATAACGCGAGTTACCTGCTGGTCAGTGATCAGTGGTTCGAAGCGGAACGTTTCTCCTTCAACAGGCTCCGGTTGCTGCAACTGCTATTTGCCAACCATCCGGTGAAGGACGATAATCACCGATGTGTGAGCCAACGTACGACCTCGGCTCTCCAACAATTCGCGAATCCGGCTGGCTGTCAGAGGAGACTGATCCCACAGCACTTTCAGAGTCAGATGTTCCATCTCAGCAGGACTCTCTGCACACATGCCGTCGTTCCGCCGAAGTCAAAGACTTTCGTGCCTCATTTCTACTCGTGCAGAACTCAGAGGGCGGTGAGGGCGACGTCGATGCGGCGATTCTATCCGTGTAGAAATTGGAGGCGAGAATATCTGCCTTCGGTTTCTCGATCTCACGCAAGGAATTACCGGGACCATAAAAAAACGGCACTCCAGCAGAGTTGAGTGCTCTACCGGAGTGCCGTTGCCCGACCCGATATTAATCGCAACCCGATAAGGCTGCGGAATGTTGATCAATGAGTTTCGTAGATGGCGCCGTCTGGTCGACAGTGCAATCCTGGACCGACAAAGTCCGGAGGAGTCGCCAGTAGTTCCAGTCGCACTTCATAGGCACCACCGACGGATCCGTGGACACAGATGAGAGAGCGAATCTTTTCGACAGTTGCGACGTCGGTTGCGTTGCCTGCCATGGAGTACCATTCGAACCGAGTCACCGTACTGAAGAGAGTTGTCAAAGAATTCAGGTCGATTCGAAAACTGGCATGATCAAGTTGACCATCACGAGCACCCCCGACAATCTCGGTGGTTCCCAGATACATGCAGACCGTCCAGCCACGTTCGTCGAACTGGCAGTCGTAGCCAACTCGACCTACATTGGAAAGAGGTTCAAAAATAGCCGAGGCCTGCTGAACAAACTGCTTCAGCCAGTCCGGACGGCAATCCCGCTGTTCCCTGCGTAACCGATACTGCTCCATCTGTAAAAGCAGTTCTTCGATGGACATGGGCAACCTGAACAAAGGGCTGAGAGACCAGACTTCGGCGAAGTGGGACGATCAGCAATTGGTGGTAACGGCGGCATCCATGACGGAAAATCCACAAGCAGAGTTTTCACTCCGGCAGTCGTTTCCTGACTGCGAACACACCGTGTATCGAAATCATTCACGCGAGTGATAAGCGCATTTTTCTGAGGAGCTGACAGATCCGAACACTGGGTTCCTGTCCTTCCAGATGCGCCTTGAGACGCCTGTTGAGCCCAAGATGCCGAATGCTCCGGCTGTGCGCGTTGATCCTGCTGCAGCCAGCAGATCGCACGCGGTGGGTGAGATTCAATGCGGCGCGAGCAGTCCGGTGTATGACTGAAGACCGGAACAGAACAGCGTTCCACGGCAGATAGTCTTGATTGCGTCGAAAGTCCGGCTCAAGCCAGACCTACAAAAGGCTCCTGCCTCAGCTCAGGATCTCCTGAACCACGCGTTGAGGTTCCACGCCGGTCAGACGCTGGTCAAGGCCCTGAAATCGATAAGAGAACCGCTCATGATCAATGCCCATGCAATGCATGACCGTCGCATTCAGATCATTGACATGACACGGCTTGTCCACGATGTTGTAGCTGAAGTCGTCGGTTTCTCCATGCACCACACCGCCCTTGATCCCGCCACCCGCCATCCACATGCTGAAATTGCGAGGATGATGGTCACGGCCGTAGTTGGTCTTTGTCAATGCGCCCTGAGAATACACCGTGCGACCAAATTCGCCGCCCCAGACCACCAGCGTGCTGTCGAGCAGTCCGCGTTGCTTCAAATCCTGCAATAGCGCTGCACAGGGCTGGTCGGTGTCATAACATTGATGTCGAATTTCGCTTGGCAAAGAACCATGCTGATCCCAGCCACGATGCAGAATCTGCACAACCCGCACGCCTCGTTCAACCATTCGGCGAGCTAACAACGTACTTGCGGCAAAGGTTCCGCGTTTCGAAACTTCCGGACCGTACATGTCCAGAGTCTCTTTCGTTTCGCCGGACAGATCGACAAGTTCCGGCACACTGCTTTGCATCCGAAACGCCATTTCGTATTGAGCGATCCGAGTCTGAGTTTCAGGATCTCCAAAGCGTTCGAAGTTTTTCTGGTTGAGCTGCGACAGAGTATCCAGCATCGCTCGCCGATGTCGCGCATCGACACCGGATGGGTTATCGATATAGAGCACCGGGTCACCCACGCTGCGCAAGGCAACGCCGGTGTACTTCGACGGCAAAAATCCACTGCTCCACATGCGAGTGAACAGCGCCTGAGCCGCCTGTTTGGACGACCAGCGCGGCGTCAGAACCACAAAGGCGGGTAGATTATTCGTGGCGCTGCCGAGACCATAGGCCAGCCACGCTCCAATGCTCGGTTTGCCCGGGACTTCGCTGCCCGTTGTGACAAAGGTACAAGCCGGGTCATGATTAATCGCGTTTGTGTGAACGCTGCGAACAACCGCCAGGTCATCAGCGTGTTTCGCAGTATGCGACAACAATTCACTGGCCCAGGTTCCGGCTTGTCCGTAGCGAGCAAAACTGAACATCGACGGAGCCACGGGCAGGCGAGCCTGACCGCTGGTCATCGTCGTGATGCGCTGGCCCATCCGAATCGAATCGGGCAGATCCTTGTCGAAGTGCTCCTTCAGGTTCGGCTTGTAATCCCAGGTGTCGAGCTGTGAAGGCCCGCCGTTCATGTGCAGGTAAATCACCGCCTTGGCTCTGGGAGCAAAATGCGGGAATCCGGGCAACGGTGGATGCACCATGCTCGATGGAGCGGCAGACGCTTGAGAAGGCAGATCTGTCCCGGTGGCCGCTCGTTCTGCAGCCAACATCGCCAGCGACACGCCTCCCATGCGAATCGCGCCGTCGCCAAAGAACTGGCGGCGAGTCAACCTTTGAAGGTATTCCTGAATCGGGTTCATGTCAGGCTCCATCATCTCAGTCAATAATTATCGGAACGACCAGACTGGCAGCAAAGTCAGGCTATCGCGACAGATAAAGGAGGAACGCATACAGCACCCCGAGAAAGCCGATCGTCTTAATGAACATCACCAGCGCGGAGCGCAGGATTCGTTCTGGCAGTTCAAAGCGACTGTTCGAATAAACGAGACAGATGATGGCTGTCAGGGGAACTGCGTGAGTCAAAATTGTCAGGTCCATGATCCAGTCCTTGGGTTATGGTTTCTTTTTGGCACTTTCATCATCGTCTTCGTCATCTTCCGGCTTCTCATTACCATAACCATACGCTGGCCCGTCGGCAGCATCCCAGATTGCCAGCAGGTTTAACAGCCCGGCGATCCAGGTGAAGACCGATGCGATATCAAATTTACGACTCAAGTCTCCGTGCAGCCGATCCAGTTCCTGCGAATCGCAGGGGGCCTGATACCAGTTAAAAAAACTGCGACTGATGGTGCCACGCAGAGTTTTGTCGATATTCAGCTCTTCACCATCAACGCTTACGATCCGACATTCAATCTCTCGTCGAGGAGAACCGAAGACTTCGCGCCCCAGTCGAATCTGACCACCGAGACCATATTCCACAACCTGACCATCGGCAGCACTGGCCTTCAGAGTTCCCGTGACTGCTTCTCCGCCACTCGGATTAACAGGAGCAAGCGTCATCGCCCCCTTGACGATCTGCAGTTCATCGCCTCGTCCGCTAAAGTCCGAAACCATACCGATGAAGTCGCTTTGGAGTTCGGAATCCAGATGATCTATCCGGACCTGCTCATTGCGAAGTCGTGACTCCTGAATCAAAGCCGGTAAAGCCATTGCACCATTAAAAAACTGTGCTGCGTACCCAAACGAAAACTTCGTCGTGAGAACCTTCTTTTCCATCTGGGGGGTCACTCGGTCCGTCTGGTAAACCAACTGGCTGTAAACAGGCTGCCAGTTGCCGAGAATCATGCCCCAGATAAACAGGCTCAAAATGCACACAGAATAAATAGTGGCCTTGAATCTTCGTCCCTGATACCAATGTCCGGCCCCTGGAATCAGGTAGGCCAGTAACGCGGCGATCATTGGGTTCTTCAAGGTGACTCGAGTGCTTCTCATGAATCGGCCTGTTGGGCTGCGACAGTAGTTCTGTAAAACGAGGCAAGGTCGAGAAAATGCATGTCAGTGCACTTCTGAGACTTCTTGCGATGTGCTGAATTGCGAATTTGCGAACCGGAGATCCTAGCAGGAGGTCTCGCCTGTGTCAGCCGATACCTTTCCATCCCGGCAGAAGCGAAGAGTTCTCAGAAGTCGCCTATTCGCTTACAGTTGCGATTTCCTGGCATGTGTCTCAGAAAAGACTATTTCTCTGGCCTTAAAACCTATAAAGCCGCATTTTCAGAAAAGAGATGCCGTTTACCGTCAATGCCGTTCAAAACAGTAGCAGGCACACTCCGTGTGCCGTCCGCCCATGAGCTGCCCCCCCCGGATTGTGAGGTTTCGGCACATGGAATGTGCCTACTACTTTGCCCTGTTTGTCGATTGCCAAAGAATTCGATACTGCCTTCTGTTCCTGAAATACGCATCTCGATTAGCGACTCTCCATGGCGACCACAGCCCCATCTGCTTCCTCTTCTGACCCACGACGCCAGTTTGCGGTTTCCGTGGTCGAAACCTTGCGCGATGCTGGGTTTGAAGCGTTGTGGGCCGGGGGCTGCGTGCGTGATCAATTGCTGGGAAAATCGCCGAAGGACTACGACGTTGCAAGCACCGCAACTCCAGACGAAGTAATTCGCCTCTTTGGAACTCGCCGCACCGTCCCGGTCGGCGCAAGTTTCGGAGTCGTCATGGTGCTTGGCCCGACCAAATCAGCCGGCCAGATTGAAGTGGCGACCTTCCGCAGTGACGGCGAATATCTCGACGGACGCCGCCCGAACTCCGTGCAGTTTTGTCGTCCCGAAGAAGATGCTCGCCGCCGCGACTTTACGATCAACGGGCTGTTCTTCGATCCCACCCGAAATGAAGTCATTGATTACGTCGGTGGTCGAGACGACCTTGCGGCCGGAATTGTCCGCGCGATCGGGGATCCGGTGGATCGATTTCGCGAAGACAAACTGCGGATGCTGCGAGCCGTACGGTTCGCTGCCACGTTTCGTTTTCATCTCGACATTCAAACGGCCGATGCGATCCGCCAGTTCGCAACGGAGTTAAATCAGGTGAGCGTCGAGCGGATTGCTCAGGAGCTGCGGCGGATGCTCGCGCATTCAACTCGTGCAACCGCCGTGAAGATGTTGGAGGAAACTTCACTGCTTGCGGAAGTGCTGCCGGAGATCACATCGATCAGCGGACTACTTCAGCAGGACGAGACACTCGAAGCGCTAGGTTTGCTGGAGTCGGCAAGTTTCGAGGCAGCTCTGAGTCTTCTGCTGCAACCTCTGTATTCTTCCGGAGAACAGGAGACTCGACGGCGAGTTGCCAGGATCGACGAGGTCTGTCGTCGGCTGAAGATGTCGAACGAAGAAACGGAGTGCGTGTGCTGGCTGCTGAATTCTCTGCCCGTTCTGGACGGCATTGCAGGCCAGCCTCTGCACGTTCTCAAGCCGCTGCTGAATCATCCCCATGCAAAATTGCTGCTGGATGTGTCAGCGGCGATCGCTCGTTCCTGCCGGAGAGATCCGGTAGACGCGGAATTCTGCCGACGTTACCTTTCGCGCACATCCCCGGAAACCCTTGCGCCGGCCCCGTTGATTGACGGGCGAGATGTGATGGGGCTGGGGATTCCGGCCGGACCCGTGGTGCGTGAACTGCTCGCCACAATCCGCAACGAACAACTCGACGAACTTCTTGCCACCCGTGAGCAGGCTTTGGTCCGCTTGAGGGAACTTTTCCTTTCAGCCAGATGAAGATCCGGCTGACATCATCGATCACTCGCTTTATTTTCAACGTCGGAAAGACAGTATCATGCCCACTCATGTTCGATACGGAATTATTGGTGCCGGAGCGGTTTCTGATTTTCATCATGTGCCCGGAATCAAGCTCGATCCTCGCGCGTCACTGGTAGCGATCTGTGATCCGAATGAAGCTCTGATGGCACAGCGAGCAAAGGAGTGGGGCCCGGTCAAAACGTATTCGGACTATCGTCAACTGGCGGCTGATCCGGATGTGGATGCGGTGATCATCGCAACCCCTAACTTTGTGCATCACGAACAGGCTCTGGAGTGCGCGAAGAATGGCAAACATGTGATGTGTGAAAAGCCGCTGGGGCTGAACTTTGCTGAGTCCGCTGAAATGTACCGTGCGGCTCGCGATGCCAATGTGCGCCACATGACCGCCTTCACTTATCGCTTTGCTCCGTCGATGAGATATGTAAAGCACCTGGTGAGCAGCGGTGCTCTGGGGACACCTCGCCATTTTCGCAGTCAAAGATTTCTGGATCTGCCGGAAACCAGCTGGGGCTGGCGTCAGATCAAGAAGCTGGCCGGCGCTGGTGACCTGTTCGACATGACGATTCACCGTATTGACTTTGCTCAGGATCTGCTGGGGCCAATCAAGTCGATCTGTGGTGCGGTGGCGCAGTTCGTGCCTCGTGACAAAACAGCAGATGGCAAGCCATGCCCACCGTCAGAAGTTGACGACTGGTCGAGCCTCATTGGCTTCTTCGAAAGTGGTGCTGTCGGAGTCTGGGAAGGCAGTACTCTGATGAAAGGCCACAACAACAAAGGCGTGGGCTATGAATGGGCCGAAGTGAACTGCAGCGAAGGTTCGGCCGCGTATCAGCTCACCGATCCCAACAACATTATTCTGTCTCGCAACGGCAAAGACATGGAAAAGCTGGCGGTGCCGAGAGAGTTCCTGGTCGCTCCAGGAAGTCCTCGTGATCCGTCGCAGGGTTCGCCAAGCACCGTGTTCCGCTATGACCTTGTCTGGGAACTGACCTCGGCCATTATCGAAGAACGCGATGCTGTGCCTGGTTTCCATGACGGAGCATCGGCTCAGGCAATTGCGGATGCTGTGCTGGATTCTTTTGAACAGAGACGATGGATTGATATCAAGGCCGACCTGGGTTGAGACTTGAGCATCGGGATCAACACTTACTACAGATCAGAGGCTCGGCTTTCTTACGAAGCCGAGCCTTTGTTGTTCAGCGGTTCGTTCGAAACAGTACTCTTCAGGAACATTGATCGATGACTGGCCCCAACTACGAAGCTCGCCGAAATCGACTGTTGCGAAAACTCAAAGACGCGTCCGTCGACAGTCTGCTCGTGACTGGCCCCAGCAATGTTCGATATCTCACGGGGTTCTCTGGATCATCGGGATGGCTGTTTCTGTCCTCGTCAACAACGGTCATCCTGAGTGACACGCGGTACGAAACGCAACTGGCTGACGAATGTCCCGGACTGGATGCTGAGATTCGCGATGCGGCCAGCACGCTGGATGATCATGCGGCTCGCGTGATCGCAAAGGCCAAGGTAAAGCGAGTCGGCATCGAAGCGGATTACGTGACGTTGTCGCAGCATTCGTCTCTGGCAAAGAAGATCGTCTCAGCGGAACTTGTACCGTCCAGTGGTCTCGTTGAACGACTGCGCGAGGTGAAAGACAAGTGGGAGATCGAGCAGACTCGTGAAGCCGTGCGAATTGCTGAGCGAGGCTTTGCTGTTGTTCGCAGTTCGCTGCGTCCAAATCAGACCGAGACAGAAATCCGTTTTCTGCTCGAAGCCGCCATGCGGAGTTTCGGGTCTACGGGTCCGGCTTTTGAGCCGATCGTAGGTGTCGGCCCAACGTCTGCTCTGCCGCACGCACATGCCGGGGGACGATGCGTTTCTGAAAGTCCGGTCCTGCTGATCGACTGGGGTGCCGAAGTAAAGTCTCATTATCGCAGCGACCTGACGCGAGTACTCATCACAGGAAAGCCAACTCGTTTAATGGAGCAGGTTTACAACACGGTCTTGAAGGCTCAGCAGGCGGCGATTCAGGCGATTCGTCCGGGCGTCAAATGTGCGGACGTCGACAAAATCGCCCGGGGAATCATCGCAGACGCCGGTTTCGGCAAGAATTTCGGTCATGGGCTGGGACACGGGTTTGGCCTCGAAATCCACGAATCGGTCCGCATGAGCCCACTTTCGGAGCAGGTCTTTGAGGTCGGGATGCTGGTGACCGTGGAGCCCGGAATCTATTTGCCAGGAAAATTCGGGGTCCGGATCGAGGATGATCTGCTGCTGACGCCGGACGGAAATGAGGTTTTGTCGAACGTTCCTCGCGAATTCGAAGAGGCAATCGTTCCTTTCCTTGCATAAATCCGAGGAGTTAACGATCCTGCGTGCTCTTTGGAACGACTTCGCTGTCGTGTGAATCCTGGCTTTCTGGAAAAGCCGGGATTCCTGCGGTAGTCGTTCGTACGTATCAGACAAGGCGCTGAGTTTTCGCGTCTGGAGGCAATTTTCATATGGCGAAATCCGTGGAAAACGAAGAAAAGGGCGAGTCCTTCGATCTCGATAAGTTCCGTAAGCTTTTGCAGCTCATGGAAAAGTTTGACGTGTCTGAAGTGAATCTTCAGAACGAAGAAGAGTCCTGGAAGATTCGCCGAGGCCCGCGCTATGCCGCGCCGACGTTTACTCAGGGATTCGCTCCGGCTCCGATGATGCAGGCTGCCCCGGTTGCGGCTCCTGCCGCAGCGGCGAGTGCTCCGGCTGCGGCCGCTGCTGCTCCGGCCGCCCCTGTTGGAATCACAATCAACGCACCGGCTGTGGGAACGTTTTATTCTGCGGCCAGCCCGGAAGATCCACCGTTCGTTTCTGTTGGGTCTGTTGTGAAGCCTGACACGGTCATCTGCATCATTGAGGCGATGAAAGTGTTCAATCAGATTCAGGCTGAGAAGTCTGGACGCATCCTGGAGATCCTGGTTGAGAACGGTGATGCAGTTGGATTCAACCAGCCACTGTTCAGAATTGAACCTCTTTAATTCGGGTGATGATTTCGACGTTTACCGCCAAGCCATCGGCCACGGCCCATAACAAAGCCGGTGTCTCCGGCTCTGCGGTAAACAGGTATTTCGAAGTGAGTGACGACATCGATCGCCCGGTTGGTTAGTTCTCGGCTTTTTAAATGCCGGGGCGGCTGTCTCTTGCCGTGTTTCTTTGCTGCTGAATGCCGGTAGATCTGCCGGTGGACTTATTTGTTTTTGAGCTGAGCACACCATGTTTCAGAGAATTTTGGTCGCGAACCGCGGTGAGATTGCCCTGCGAATTATCCGGGCTTGCCGGGAGCTGGGGATTGAAACGGTCGCCGTATA
This sequence comes from Planctomycetaceae bacterium, assembly GCA_044235005.1. Taxonomy (GTDB): domain Bacteria; phylum Planctomycetota; class Planctomycetia; order Planctomycetales; family Planctomycetaceae; genus SXXK01. The sequence continues at coordinate 19,812 of JBIIIF010000039.1, forward strand.
CAGCGAAGCTGATCGCGGCGCGCATTATCTGGAACTGGCTGACGAAGCCTGGTGCATCGGGCCTCCCCAGGCTCTGGAAAGCTACCTGCAGATCAACCGAATCATCAGCGCGGCTGAAATCGGCAATGTGCAGGCGGTGCATCCTGGCTACGGGTTCCTGGCCGAGAACTCTCACTTTGCTGAAGTCTGCCGTAGCTGCAACATTGAATTCATCGGTCCTCCGGTGCAGGCGATGCAGCAGCTTGGCGATAAGGTCAGTGCTCGCGAAATCGCGATGAAGGCTGGCGTGCCCTGTGTGCCAGGCAGCGATGGTTTGATCACGGATGTCGAAGAGGCCGTGCGAGTTGCCGATCGAATCGGTTACCCGGTTCTGATCAAAGCCACTGCTGGTGGTGGTGGCAAAGGGATGCGAGTTGCCGGGAATGAAATTTCTCTGCGAGCCGGACTCCAGGCCGCCAGTGCCGAAGCCGAAAAGGCATTCAAGAACGCCGGCGTTTATCTGGAAAAATACGTCGAGCGACCTCGTCACGTTGAAGTCCAGATTCTGGCCGACAACCATGGCAATGTTGTACACCTGTGGGAACGTGACTGCTCAATGCAGCGTCGCCACCAGAAGCTGATCGAAGAGAGTCCGGCTCCAAAGCTTCCGGCTGAAGTTCGAAAGAAGATCTGTGACTGTGCGGTGAACCTGGTGCGAGAAGCCGGCTACACAAACGCGGGCACCTGTGAGTTCATCGTTGATAAGAACTTCAACTTCTACTTCATCGAAGTGAATGCTCGAATTCAGGTTGAACATCCGGTGACAGAACTTGTCACAGGCATCGATTTGATAAAGCAGCAGATCCTCATCGCTGCTGGCGAGAAATTGCCGTTCAAGCAGGAAGACATCAAGCACACAGGTTGTGCGATCGAACTCCGCGTCAACGCGGAAGACCCGGATAATGGCTTCCGAGGAAGCCCCGGGACGATTACGAAACTCCGTCTGCCGGGCGGTCCGGGTGTTCGCTTCGATTCACATGTTTACGAAGGCTACACGATCAGCCCGTATTACGACTCGATGATCGGCAAGCTGATCGTTCACAAGCCAACGCGCGAAGAAGCAATTCAGTGTATGCGGCGTTGTCTGCGTGAGTTCGTGATCGAGGGGGTTGCAACGACTCTGCCACTGGCGCGAAAGATGTTCAACCACGCGGACTTCGTTGACTTCAATATCGACACGACGTTTGTCGAACGCACATTTTAGTATCAGTCACTGACGATTGAGACGGGACTGGTTACGCGGATCGCGTGGCATGAAAGTAGGTTGGACATTCTTGTCCGACGAAATTCGACGGGCAGGAATGCCCATCGTACTCATCATCGGGTGTGATCGTGCACCCGTATTTTCGGTCAGTCAACGGCCCATGACACCCATCATTTCTCCAATCTGCCCATAAGGAAAACGGTTCATGTCTCACGGAATTAAGCGCGTCGCCTTGTTGTTTGCTGGTGGTCCGGCTCCTGGTGCCAACGCTGTCATTTCAACCTGTGCCATTTCCTGCATTCGCAATGGCATTGAAGTCGTCGGGATTCGTTACGGGTACTCCAACCTGATGGAATACTCACCCGCAACACCGTTGGTCGAAGGGCTGCACTACAAGAACCTGACCGAGGTTTCTCTTCGCCGAACACGCAGCAAGGAAGGCATCATCATCGGGACGGCTCGCGCCAACCCGGGCAAACAGATCACTTCGCCTGATCACCTCAGCGATCCGGAAAAGTCTGCTCCCCTGAAACGCGTCTACGAAGCTCTGCGCTCCATCGGTGTCGACGCGCTGGTGTCGATTGGTGGCGACGATACATTGAAGACCGCCAACAAGCTGAAGATGTATCAGGACCGCCTTCCGGCCGATATGAAGCGGATGCCGGTTGTGCATGTTCCCAAGACCATTGATAACGACTACATGGGGATCGACTTCACGTTCGGTTACTTTACCGCCGTCGAAACGTTGGGAACCGAAATTCGCAACCTGCACGCCGATGCGGAAGCAGCTCGTGCGTACTTCGTGGTTGAAAGCATGGGCCGCAGTGCCGGCTGGCTGGCTTACGGAGCAGCAATCTCCGGCGAAGCCAACATGGTGCTAAGCGTTGAAGACATGACGCCTGAATATCTCACGGCTGATTCCACACCGAAGCGTAAGGTGATGGATATTGACAAGGTCGTCGGCAAGATCGTTCGCATGATGCGACATCGGCAGGAGAAGGAAGGCAAGGAGTATGGCGTTGTCGTACTGGCCGAGGGGCTGGCGGAGTTCCTTTCAGACGAAGTGCTGAAAGATGTGCCTCGGGACGACCACGGCCACATTTCTGTGGCCAACGTCGACCTGGGTAAGATGTTCGCCAAGCGAATTATGGCCGAGTTTACAAAGCAGACAGGGCTGAAACGCAAGGTGACTGGATTGCAGCTTGGTTACGAATGCCGTTGTGCTCGCCCACATGCGTTCGACGTCATGCTGGGCAGCCAGCTCGGTGTTGGGGCTTACCGAGCTCTTTGCGAAGAAAAGCTCAATGGGGCGATGGTGTCAGTGTCCGGTCAGTTGGACCTGCACTTTGTGCCGTTCGAGAAGCTGGTTGATCCACAGACACTGGTCACCGTGGTGCGTTTCATCAAGCATAACAGCGACTTCCACAAGCTGGCTCGCTTCCTGGAAAGCAGCTCGGCAGAATAGGTGAGGCGGTACAAACCGTTGTTGGCTGAGAACATAAAGGACGCCGAGAACTTCCAAAGAAGTCCTCGGCGTTTTTTCGTTGGATTCCGGGAGCTCAACTCCGAATGCGTGGTCCTCGAAAAAGGGCGATGGCGAAACGTGGAGGGGCTTTCTGTTGTACATGGCACCCGTTTCTTCAGCAGTGTCCGCAACATGGTCTGATCTGTTGACCGAAACATTCAGGGATCGAAAAATTTCAATACAAGGCGACGGGGCGAGGTTGCGATTTGGATCCGGATCCTGCTGTCTTTGAAGACCGAATCAAATCGTGTTGTGCAATGATCAGGGGAGATCGTTGTTGAACGCAATCTTTCGGTCAATAATCAGCTTTGTCCACAAAACCTTGATCGACACGCATGCTTCCCTTTGATGGTTATTCACCGGATGTAACCTTACGGTTTCCACTCGGGATTTGGCTCCGGCATTTTTGCATTTAATGTTTGTTGCCATTCGGCCAGCGCACTTCGAAGTTCCTGAAGCTTTTCGGGTTTCTCCCGGGCAAGGTTCTTCTGTTCGCCGGGATCTGTTGCCAGGTTGTAGAGTTCTGCGTCGCCGAATTCGTAGAACTCGATGAGCTTCCAGTCGCCGCTGCGATACGCGGCTCCTGGAGTCCATTCTGATCCGTGATAGTGCGGGTAATGCCAGGCCAGCGGACGCGTCTGCGCGACAACATTTCCGGACAACATCGGAACCAGAGTTATGCCATCGATCGGTGTCTCAGCAGGCCGCTCAAGCTTCGCCAGATCGATCAGTGTCGAAAAGTAATCGGTGCTGAGCACGGGCTGCTCACAGATCTCGCCTGGTTGAGTGATTGCCGGAGAGCGGATGATCAATGGAACGCGAATTCCGCCTTCGTACAGCCAGCCTTTGCCGGATCGCAGCGGCAGATTGCTGGTGGGGCCGGGCTTCGCCAAAGTGCAGAGGCCGCCGTTGTCGGAAGTGAAGATAATCGTTGTGGAGTCTTCCAGGCCCTGCTCATGCAAAGCGGCCATGATTTCTCCCACGCTGTCGTCGATCGCGGAAACCATGCTCGCATACTGAGCATTGTCCTGCTGAGTTCTTGAGAGACCACGTCGTTCCTTCAACGGCGGTATTTCGTTAAATCCTTTCGCCTTCTCTGCAAAGTGATCGAAATGCTTTTCATCTTTGTGGATGGGTGTGTGAACGTCGTAGTGAGAAAGAAACAGCAGGAACGGACGCGAGGGATCTCGCTGGCGGAGAAATGAGACAGATTCTTCTGTCAGTCGTTCCGTCAGATATTCGCCGTCGTGGCGTTCCTTCAGCCATGGGTTCTTCCACGGCGCGAAGTAGCCGGCCGGAGGCTGACCGTAATGAGCACCACCGAGATTCACATCAAAGCCCTGCTCGGTCGGAAGAAACCCTTCTCCTCCCAGATGCCATTTACCGGCGAAGAATGTCTGATATCCGGCTGAGTGAAGGACTTCAGCGATGGTCTGTTCTTCCAGCGGCAGTTCGTTGCGATCTTCGATCTGCAGAAAGCGATGATTGGCATCACGCTTTGCCCTCTGCCCGGGAATCCAGTCTGTGATATCCACCCGAACCGGATGTCGTCCTGTCATGATGCTGGCCCGAGTTGGTGAGCATACCGGACAAGCGGCGTAAGCCTGTGTGAATTTCATACCTTTGGCGGCCAGAGCATCCAAATGCGGAGTTTCGTGAAACGTGCTGCCGTAGCAGGACAGGTCAGCCCAGCCCAGGTCATCGATCAGCACGAGCACGAAGTTCATCGGCGGAGTGCGTTGTTCGTCGGCCGTCAGGGAATGAGTCGCAAGATGCAGGTACGCCAGAACAGCGACGATTGAGATGCGCATGGTGATACTCTGGTAAAGAGAACCATTGAAGAGATCGCTCGTGGAGCGAACATTGCAGACAGTCGTCGCAATGAAGCCTATAGCGGATCAAAAGCAGCAATGAACAGGTCCGAAGAAAGCGCCGTCAAACCTGGTATTGCAGGTTAGACATTCTTGTACGAACTTGTTTCGACAGGCATGACAAAGCGCTAGTCTTCCAGGATTGGCAACGGGCTGTTTCGCTCGCGTTCCATAGTGAGGCATCGGCCTCCGTCTGAATACTCGCACACGTTCAGGTAAGCACGCATTAACATCAGGCCACGACCGCAGGGACGTTCAATGAACTCTTCCAGAGTCGGATCCGGAACGTCTTCCGGATCGAAGCCTTCGCCCTCATCAACGATCACGACGCACATTTTCTCTGTGCTGATATCGCAGCGAATAATGACACTTTTGTCATTGGCAAACTTATTACCATGACGAATGGCATTCGTGATGCCCTCTTCCAGAGAGAGTCGCATCGCGAAGACGTCCCGCATGCTGTACTCGAACTGTTCCATCAGGGCAACCAGTTTCTCCTGGGCACTAAGCCCATCGGCTGTGTTGCTTGGAATCATGATTTCCAGCTTCACCGGATTCGTCATGGTCACATCTGACAGAGAAGAGGATTGCAGCAGCGCAGAAGAGGGGAATGGTCAGCAGGACGGAAGCACCGACGTGCCTCAGACTCTCAGAACTTTGTCAGAGCATCATCAAGGTTCGTACACAGTGTCAGAACCTTGTTCAACTGCGTAATCTTAAAGACATCCAGAATGTCTTTCTGAATACTGCACAGCGCCAGTTTGCCCTTGGCCGTTGTGACTTTCTTGTGCATGGTAATCAGCTTGCCCAGGGCTGCACTGGAGAGATACTCCACCAGCGTAAAGTCGAGAACAATCTTCTTTCGGCCATCCTTATCGACAAGTGCGAACAGTTCTTGTCCCAGTGCTTCGATATTGGCCTCGTCCAGAATCTTCTTTTCCAGCAGGCGAGCGACAGTAACTCCGCTGATTTCTTCTATATCGATGCGACGATCCGGCTTTGACATGACTGACCTCTGAGTGGACCTTGGGGGTATTCGACAAGGAATCTCTGTGAAAGGCTGTTGAATTCGTTTATTTACGCCCGATCATTACCCCCCTGAACCGCGCTGTCAAGCGTTGATGTCGTGAGTTCCCGAGGTTCAATTGGCTCGGATGGCAAACCCCCGCACGTTCGACGGAGTCTTCGGTGCCTGGAGGCGTCCGTGGCGGTTTTTGCGGAACGCGGGGATTATGCCGGTCCGATGGCCTTTGGCGTCAAACTCAACCCGTTCGTCTGGTTGACCACGTCGAACAACGGGCCTACAGTTGCAAAAGGCCGGAAGCATTCCGGAAAACCCGTGCTTTTGACGAGCACAGCACTCTCTCACTGGTAATAGAGCTATGGCTGGTCCTCAGGAACCCCTGTCCGACAAAAATGCGTCTGGCCCCGGAAAACCGGGAAAAAGTAGTCGCAAGGACAAGGGGCAAGGGCAATCGAACAGTGGGTTCTGGTATTTGCTGGTGATCGGCATTCTCGCGGCTGTTTTCATCACAGTGGCAGGCCGAGGAACTGGTGGGGAAGAAATCTCCTACAGCGAATTCCTGAATCGGCTGGAAACCGGAACTCTGAACAAGGATTGCATGTTCGAGGTTTCGATGGGGTCGTCGGCCATTTATTGGCAGGACAAGGCGGCCGACGATATCCGAAAGGGCAAAGTCACCTCAGTGAAGCGTTTTTATACGCCACTGACGTGGATCACCGAGAACAATCGTGCAAAGCTGGAAGATCTGCTTCATGCAAAAGGAGTCGTTCTTAATTCCGCCAAACCGCCGTCCGAACTGACGTCGATGATCCCGATGCTTCTGGTGACTGCCTTGTTCATTCTGGGCTTCATTTTCGTACTGCGTCGAGTTGGCGGGGCAGGTTCGGCGATGTCTTTCGGACGCAGTCGCGGTCGACTGTATGCTCAGGAAGACGTCAATGTGACTTTCAATGATGTCGCCGGGATTGATGAAGCTGTTGAAGAACTCAAGGAAGTCGTGGAGTTCCTGAAGACTCCTCAAAAATATCAGGCCCTGGGTGGACGAATTCCGCGTGGTGTGCTGTTGGTTGGGCCTCCCGGTACCGGCAAGACAATGCTGGCGAAGGCTGTCGCTGGCGAAGCCGGCGTACCGTTCTTCGGTCTCTCCGGTTCGGACTTTGTGGAAATGTATGTGGGCGTTGGTGCTGCCCGTGTCAGGGATATGTTCCAGCAGGCACTGCAAAGAGCTCCCGCCATTATTTTCATCGACGAACTTGATGCCCTGGGCAAAGTTCGCGGCAGTGGTGCTCCCGGCGGCCATGATGAACGCGAACAGACTTTGAATGCGCTGCTCGTTGAGATGGACGGCTTCAGCACGGATCAAAGCGTCATCGTGATGGGAGCGACGAACAGGCCGGAAACGCTGGATCCGGCATTGATGCGTCCAGGACGATTCGATCGCCACGTGTTGGTTGATCGCCCCGACATCAAGGGTCGTGAAGCGATTCTGAATGTGCATTCCAAACGCGTCAAAATGGCGGATGATGTTGACCTGAAGAGACTGGCCAAACTGACTCCAGGCTTTGTCGGTGCGGATCTTGCGAACCTCGTCAATGAAGCGGCCCTGCTGTCTGCTCGTCGAGAAGACAAGCGCGTGACGATGAAGTCGTTTGAAGCGGGCATTGAACGCGTGATGGCGGGTCTGGAAAAGACTTCTCGCATCATTGTGGAAGATGTCAAGCGTCGTGTGGCCTGCCATGAATCCGGGCACGCCCTTGTTGCAGCCAGTTTGCCGCACACTGACCCGGTCCACAAGATTTCCATTATTCCCCGCGGAATGGGTGCTTTGGGATACATGCTGCAGCTTCCTGAAGATGACCGTGAATTGCTGACGCAATCGGAACTTCAGAGCCGCATGGCTGTGCTGCTCGGGGGAATTTCCGCCGAACAACTTATCTACAATGAAACCTCAACCGGTGCTTCCAATGACCTGCAACGGGCCACGGATCTGGCTCGTCGCATGGTCACAGAATTTGGCATGAGTCCTCGTCTGGGCCGAATGTATTACAGCGAAGCTCAGCGATCACCGTTTCTCGCCGGGTCTGGTGGCATCGTTTCCGAATCGATTCATTCCGAAGCCACTCTGCGAGAAATCGATATCGAAGTGAAACGCCTGGTGGACGAAGCGTATCGGACCGCCCTCGACACTTTGACGTCTCAACGGGAAACGCTTGAAAAACTGACGGCCGATCTGATTGAGATGGAAACAATGTCGGCCGAGCACATGCACAAAGTCATCGATGCGAATCGCAAAGGCCCCAAGCTGATGGCGATTGCCGGAGCGATTGTGGAACTTCCTGCTGACGCGTGTGTTGAGGTTGAAGCTGCCAATGGAGAACTGGCGATACCCCCGCGAGAAGTCGCTGAAGGGTAGCGAGCAACGCAGGTGAGAAACGTGCTGGTGCGATGTCAGACTTAAAAACGTAGGTTGGACATTCTTGTCCGACAAACCTGCGACGGGCAAGAGTGCCCATCGCACACCAAAATCAAGACTTGACGAACGCTATCGAGCTTCTGATCCCAGTTGGTGATCTTCGATTTTCTTGTGCAGCGTGTTGCGGTTGATTCCGAGTCGTGTGGCTGTTCTGGTCTGCACGCCCTGGCTCTGACGCAGGACCTGCAGAATCAACTCTTTTTCTACGACGTTGATCACCTGATTATAGACGTCGGTGCTTTCTTCGCCGACCTGTGCAAGACGTCGACTGACAAGGTCCGTGCAGAGCGATTCAAGGTCTTCAGACGCTCGGCGTCCAATCCGGACCGGAGCGAGGCCTCGCACATGCGGTGGCAGAAGTTCGGCCATGATTTCGCCGCCCGTTGACAGTACCAGCGCTCGTTCAATGTAGTTTTGCAGCTCACGGACGTTACCCGGCCAGCCGTATTGCTGCAGGAACCGCATCGCATCCGATGTGATCGTAGGCACCGGAATACCATTCGCCATGGCATAACGCCGGGCGAAAAACGTAACCAGATCAATAATATCATCGCCGCGCTCTCGCAGAGCAGGCAAGTAAATGGGAATCACGTTCAGGCGATAAAACAGGTCTTCTCGAAATCGTCCGGCAGTGATCTCATCCTGAAGATCGACGTTCGTGGCTGCGATGACCCGAACGTCCACTCGAATTGTGCGAGTATCCCCGACGCGTTCGAATTCATGCTCCTGGAGAACTCGCAACAGCTTGACCTGCAGTTGGTAGCTGACGCTGTTGATTTCATCGAGAAAAATTGTGCCGCCGTGCGCTGCCTCAAATCGTCCCGTACGGTTTTCATTGGCGCTGGTGAAGGCTCCCTTCGCATGTCCGAAGAGTTCGCTTTCCAGCAGGCTCTCCGACAAAGCACCGCAGTTAACTCGAATGAATGGACCTGTGGCACGTGGACTGAGTTCGTGCAATGCTCGCGCGATTAGCTCCTTGCCGGTGCCGGTCTCTCCGGTGAGCAGAACAGTGGCCGCTGTCGGAGCCACTTTCCGAGTCATCCGATAAACGTCCAGCATTGGAGGACTGCTCCCAATAAGGCCGCTGATCAACACTGAATCTGATGTAGCCATTTCTCAAAACCGCCCAATAGGCACAAAAGTGAAGCATGTGCTGAGGATGAACGCCCATTTATGGTGCACATTGGCGTTCTCGAACACAATCCTTCTTCGTCTCTGCCCAGATCATACACTCGCAGATGAGAATTTGAACATCAAAATGCCTGCTTCCTGAACACGGGCGTAAAAAAACGGCAACTCCTGTTGGAGAAGATCTGATTAAGGGGGAGGAATTACCCGCGTTGGAACTTCCGCCGGACAACGTTGAGGCGAGCAAGGCTTTTGTTTCCTGCGAGGCCGGAGGCGGAGGCTTTGCCATGACCGGCGCCTCCAGCTGAGCGGTAAACGACCAGATCAACAATCTGGGCACATGCTGGCAATCAATATGGCCGCAGCCGTGAGCGGTCTCAGTTACTCAACTGAGTCCCAGTTCTCGTTCGATGCGTTCGAGCCGCTCCTGAGTTTTCTCCAGTGCGGCCTGCAAGTTCATCATATTGGACTGCACGAGATCCAGTTGTGACTGCAAAGCGCGAAGCAATCCCGGTTCCACCGCAGGAGCGGCCGGCGCGGAGGAAACAGGTGCTGCGGTTCGCGGTGTGGCTGGAGCAGCGGCTGATGCAGGAGAGGCTGGTTCGTCGTCGGCGGCAAAGTTGCCAGCCGCCATCGTCATGTTCTCTTTGGGCAGATAGAAAGTATGGTCGACCTCGACCCCTCGGCGTTCCAGAGGTCCATTGCTCTGCACAAATCCTTTGTCCTGAAGTGACTGCAGGTCCGCTTTGAGCTGTTCCTGGCTGTCAATTCGCACCATGCGACTGGCTCTTGTTCGCAGCTCACCGGGCTGCTGTCGGCCACGCAGCAATAGCTCACAGATGATCGCAAATTGAGCTTCGTTGAAATCGAATTTGTGCCGAGCATAGTGGCGATAGCGAACAGCTCGACCACCATCCGTATAGATTTCTGCGACGAGACCCTGCTGTCGTAGTTGTTCGAGAGCATCAGCGACCTCCGCTTCGGAATACTCCGTGACGGGGTCTCGATTGCTCTTCTGGTTGCAGCCCGTCATGGCTCCCTTGATTGTCATGGGGTACTGATCAGGAGTCGTAAATCCCTTCTCCATCAGAGTCCCGAGAACTCGCCGCTGCAGACGGGTGAGTTGTCGAATCGTGTTCTTTTCCTCTTCGCTCATCGAAGTTTCGTCCAGTGAAAATCAGGATTGACGGCAATTATTTCGTGCTGGCTTCAGCCAGCACTGCAGGCGGATCTCGAGGCCGAATACCAACAAAAGTTGGCACAAATACCGACAGACGCTGGCACTATGAAGAGAATCAGCAGCCTGGAAGAGTGATAAAGCCCATCAAGCACGCTAACCGTCCAGCGATCCAGCCTTGCAAAGTCTCGCCCGCCTTTTTGCTGAGCTGTTCGACTCAGCATTACACGCAGTGGACACAAATCGTGACACAGACTCAAGTGATGAATTCCGCAGAACTCATACAATCCCACTGCTGCACTGGGGATTTGGAGAAGGAATGTTGCAAAATTGCAACATCACTACGACCGTGACCTAGTTTCGTGAGAGTTGCGGAGTATTCGGCGCAGCTCTCCTTTGCGACTGAAGTTCCCGAAGCTGGCAGAGTCTAAGGGACTCGTGGTTTATCAATGTCATCAAGGACGCGATTGGGCGATGGACACTCTCAAACAATTAGTCGATGTAGTGCTCCATCTGGATCGTTACCTTGAAGTGATGTCCAATACGATGGGCGGCTGGCTCTATGCCGCACTGTTTGCGGTCGTTTTCTGTGAGACCGGGCTCATTGTGACACCATTTCTTCCCGGCGATTCATTGCTGTTCGCTGTCGGGGCGTTGATTGCGATTCCTGGAGCGAACCTTAGTTTTCCGTTAATGTTCGTGCTGTTACTGATCGCTGCGATCTTTGGTGATGCTGTTAACTACTCGATCGGCCGCTCACTGGGCCCTAAGGTGTTTCATAGTGAAACATCCCGTTTTCTGAACAAGCAGCATCTGGAGAAGGCTCAGGCGTTCTATCAGAAGTATGGTGGCAAGGCGATTTTTCTGGCTCGCTTCCTGCCAATCGTTCGCACATTCGCACCGTTTGTCGCGGGCATCGGCAAGATGGACCGAGGCCGCTTCTGGATGTTTAACGTCAGCGGAGCGATTTGCTGGGTCGGGATTTTTCTGACGGCCGGCTATTTCTTTGGCGGCTGGAAGCCAGTCAAGGAAAACTTCTCGCTCGTTACGCTCGGGATCATCGTCGTGTCTGTGCTGCCTGTGATTTACGAGTGGTACAAGGCGAAGCAGGAAGCGGCACAACAGAAGCCGGAAACGAACTGAGAATCTTCCGCGCTTCGGCAGATTTTGCCGAAGAACCAGCAAGTTCGGACCCTCTCCACCGAAAACCTTTGCGCTCACGTTGCGCCTATTGTGCGTAGCCCGTTTGTCCCGGAGTTTTGTGCCATGATTATGCAACGCCCCGACAGTGACGATGATTCATTCTTTCTCACCGACAGCCCGGTCGACGGCGTTCAGTTTTCTATGGACTCAGGCGTTGTGCCCGGGCTGCTGTACCGAGGCGTGCCCCAGGATCAAAGCCGCCGGCTGATTCGCATTGACTCCATCAGCAAGCATGTTTCTTTGTTTAATGGCCCGGCCTGGCTTCAGTCGCGACGTACTCAACGCGAATTCAGCATGTCTGAGTTGTACTTTGGTTAGTGTCGCTCGCTGATGAATGTCGGACCGCGCCTATGCTCGCACATTCTCACTTGCCGCGTTTGCCCTTCCCTGATTGCGACGTCTTTTCTTTCTGGCTGCCAGGTCTCGCGGCCGCTCGAGCATTCGGTTTGTCCGGGTCAAAGCCGGTGTTCGGTTGGGGATGCTTTGCCCCGACATCTGCTTGCCACGCTGACAGCTCTCTCCGCAGACGGCTGACGATCTCAGGATTCTGCGCGGCTAAGTTGTTCTGCTCGCTGAGATCCTGCGACAGATTGAACAGTTCAATCTCATCCTTCTCCATCCAGTGGATCAGCTTCCAATCGCCTTGTCTGATGGCCGCTCCCGGAGCACCTCCCTGATTGCCATAGTGCGGGTAATGCCAGAACAGAGATCGTTCTGGAAGTGCCTGACCGCTCAGCACCGGAACCAGGCTGAGTCCATCCGTTGTCTGATCTTTGGATGGCGCCGCCTTTGTGATATCAAGGACGGTGGCGAACAAATCAGGGCTGCTGATGGGTTCTGAAATCTTCGAGTCAGCCGCCACAATTTTCGGCCAGCGGACCAGAAACGGTTCGCGGATGCCGCCTTCATAAAGCCAGCCCTTGCCTCCTCGCAATGGAAGATTAGACGTCGGCCAGCCTTCACTGGTGGAGAGACCACCATTGTCGCTCGTGAAGATAACCAGAGTGTTGTCCGCGAGGTTAAGTTCATCAAGCTTAGCCAGAACTTTTCCTACCGCCAAATCCATCGCTTCGACCATGCCCGCGTAGACCGCATGATCCTGAACCAGGCGAACATCACGTTCTCCTTCACGTCCCCATTTTTCTTCCAGTCCCAATTGTTTACGTTTGGCTTCATACTTCTCGCGCAGGTCATCTCGAGACATCAGCGGTGTATGAACCGAGTAGAACGAGAAGTAGGCGAGGAACGGTTCATCGCGATGAGCTTCGATGAAGTCGGCCGTTTCGGTCGCAAGGCGATCCGGCAGATGTTCTCCTTCAGGGCCATCCTTGAGTCGCGGATTGCCGTACGGCGAAAAATACTTGTTGCCACCATAGGGACCTCCGCGATCTGTGCCACCCATGTTGACGTCGAACCCCTGATCTTCGGGCCACCATCCTTCAGGTCCCAGATGCCACTTGCCAGCAAAGAATGTCGCGTATCCGGCCGACTTAGCCATCTCGGCCAGAGTTGTACTTTCCAGCGACAATCGATCTGTATACGGTGCAGGGAGCAGCAGTGTATTCCGTTTCCATTCTTCAGGCGTCAACGGTGCTCCAATGTAGTCGGTGATTCCGGTACGCTGAGGCCAGAGTCCCGTCATCAGGCTGGCGCGAGTTGGTGAGCAGACCGGACACGCCGCATAGGCATCGGTGAACAAGGCGCCTTCACGGGCCAGACGATCAATGTTCGGAGTTTCGTGGAACGTACTACCGTAGCAGGCCAGATCCTGTCGTCCCAAATCATCAACAAGGAAGACAACGATGTTAGGACGATCATCCGCGAGGGCCAGATTGGTCAGCAGTCGGCAAGCCAGAACAAAGAGGAAGAGCCGAATCATTTGGAGCACTTCTGCAGATGAGGAAGAGGTCTTGTATTCGTGAGGGGGCTGGACGTATCCGAGGATACAGTTTCAGAACGTCATGCTTACACAAGAATTGTTCGATGCGACGAATTCGGAGCGGATGTCGCCGGGACTTCGTCACGAGGTTACGCGAAGCAGTCCTCGTCCACTGAGTATAAGTTTTCCCGGTGTTATGCTAAAGACTCTTCGCTGACTACTTTGACAATACGAATTCAAGCCTGCCGCCGTAACCAGGCTCGGTTGCAGCTGAGAGGATCAGCTTCTTCACTCAACGCCCTGAAAGAAGAATGCTAATGTTGCACGCTCATCTGAGTGAGGTCAATTTACACTCGGCACGGTCTTCTGGTACTCTGGAAGAATCCGGAGTTGTTGCGACACTGGGCGTGGGGCGTGGAGCATGAGAATTGGTTGGTACACATTTTCGCTGGCAGCATTCTTGTCAACGTTTTACCCCATCGCCTTGAGTGCGCAAGAGCATGCTCGGCCCGTTGACTTTGATCGCGACATTCGTCCGATTCTCTCCGACAAGTGCTTCACCTGCCATGGGCCGGATGAACAACAACGAGCCAGCGGACTGCGGCTCGATGTGCGTGAAAGTGCTTTCGCAGCACGCGATGGAAAGACGGCCATTGTTCCGAACGATCTCACCGCAAGTTTGTTGCATCAGCGGATTACCTCAACAGACGCTGATCAAAAGATGCCGCCCGAAAATTCGGGCCAGGAATTGTCCGAAGCTGAAATCCAGTTGTTGTCTCGCTGGATTCGGGAAGGTGCAAAATGGACCGAGCACTGGGCTTTTCTCCCTCCAATAAAGCATGAACTTCCACCACTGCAGAATCCCCAATGGTGCAACAACGCGATTGATCATTGGGTTCTGCAGAAGCTTCAACAGGAGAACCTGAAGCCATCGGCGGAAGCCGATCGACGCACCTTGATTCGTCGCGTTACACTCGACCTTACAGGACTTCCGCCAACTCCAGCCGAAGTCGAGGCATTCCTCGCAGATGAATCACCAACCGCTTACGAAACCGTTGTCGACCGGTTGCTGACTTCGCCACGATTCGGCGAACACATGGCGGCCACTTGGCTGGATGCAGCTCGCTACGCAGATACCAGCGGCTACCAGAACGATGGCCCTCGCTCAATGTGGCGTTGGCGAGACTGGGTGATTGAGGCCTTCAACAGCAACATGCCATTCGATCAGTTTACCGTGGAACAAATCGCTGGCGACCTGCTGGAGAACGCATCTCTCCCCCAACGCATTGCGACAGGGTTCAATCGCAATCATCGAGGTAACTCTGAGGGCGGAATTATTGCCGAAGAGTATCAGGTAGAGTACGTGGTTGATCGAGTCGATACAACAGCGACCGTCTGGCTTGGTCTGACCATGGGGTGTGCTCGCTGCCATGATCACAAATACGATCCCATCCGACAGACGGAGTTCTACAAAGTCTTTGCTTACTTCAATAACGTGCCGGAGAGTGGACGCGCCTTGAAGGAAGGCAACTCGCCTCCGATGATTCGAGCACCGCGTCCGCCTGAAGAAGAACGGCTGCGTGAACTGGATCAGCAGATTCAAACGGCGGAGTCTCGAATTCGTGAACTCGACACAACGCTGACCGAAACACAACGACTCTGGGAAACCAGCGTTGCAGCCGCTTCCGAAATCGACTGGTCCTTGACCGACGGACTGGTCAACCACATGGCATTTGACCTAAGCCTCTACGATCAGGCACGCAAAATGGACAGCGTGTTCGACGTCACTTCCAGCCCCTATTCCCCCGGCGCGGTTGGTCATTCAATCAAGTTCCAGAATGGCAGTTTCGTCAATGCGGGCGATACGGCATCATTCGGTTACATGGATAAGTTTTCCATCGCCTTGTGGTTTCGCGCGGAGGAAGCCAACGGGACGGTGATTTCGCGAATGACTCCGGTCGAAGAAGGGGCGGGCTACTCCCTGCAGCTTCGTGATGGTTTGCTGCAGGTGAACCTGATCAATCGCTGGCTCGATGATGCTATTCGACTGGAAAGTCGGCAACCTTTGCCGTTGAGTGAGTGGTGTCACATCACGATGACTTACGATGGCTCCAGAGTGGCTCGTGGCGTGCAGGTTTATGTCAACGGTCAGCCGTTTGAGATGAACATTACGCTGGACCGCATCAACCAGACGTTTGCATTGCCGCTGGAGACTCTGCGAATTGGTGGCGGGGCAGTGCCTTTCAACGGAGCAATCGACGACGTTCGAATTTACAGCCGCGATGTCTCCGCGAGCGAAGCGGAATTGATCGCAGTCTCTCAAAGCATCTCAGACATTCTTCGCCTCAAGACGGAGAATCGCACGGCCTCACAACAGAAGAAACTGACTCAATACTTCATTCTGCATCAAGCTTCGGCCGAGATCCGCGAAGCGCACCTAAGCCTGCGGAAACTTCAACACGAGCGACGCATATTTGAAGAGAATCTGCCGACCGTCATGGTGATGGAAGAAATGACGACACCTCGTAAAGCCCATGTGCTGATCCGAGGCCAGTACGATAATCCCGGCGAAGAAGTTCAACCTGGCGTACCGGCTGTCTTCCCGCCGATGCCGGAGGATGTCCCCAACAATCGCCTGGGCTTTGCACGCTGGCTGGTAAATCCTCAACATCCTCTGACGGCTCGCGTCGCCGTGAACCGCATCTGGCAGAAGTATTTTGGACAGGGGCTGGTCCGCACGACTGAGGATTTTGGTTCTCAGGGTGATCGGCCAAGCCATCCGGAATTGCTGGACTGGCTGGCTGTAGAATTTGTTGAGTCCGGCTGGAACATGAAGGCCATGCACGAGTTGATTGTGATGAGTGCAACCTATCGCCAGTCATCAGGAGTCCCATCGGAGCTATTGCGACTTGATCCCGATAATCGCCTGTTGGCTCGAGGTCCCCGGCGCAGACTACCTGCGGAGGCGATTCGCGATCAGGCGTTATTTCTCAGCGGATTGCTGAACGAACAACTCGGCGGGCCATCGGTGAATCCTTATCAGCCGGATGGACTGTGGAAAGAGATCGCCACGATCACAGATTATCCGCAATCACACGGACCAGATTTGTATCGACGTAGTCTGTATTCGTTCTGGAAACGCACCGTCGCGCCGCCGACCATGGTGACGCTGGATGCATCAAGTCGTGAAGCCTGCGTCGTGCAAAGATCTCGCACGAATACGCCGTTGCAGGCACTTGCTCTGATGAACGATGTCACGTTCGTGGAGGCCGCTCGAGTCTTCGCGCAGCGGATGATGACGGAATGTGCAGACGATCCGACTCAACAGATTACTCAGGCTTTTGTGATGGCGACTGCTCGGGAACCACGACCGGAAGAGCTTTCCATTTTGCAGCGATCTTACGACCGTAATCTGAACGCGTATGAGCATGACCCGGAAGCGGCGCGGCAACTGATTCATTCGGGCGAGTTCGCCGTGAATGACGGTCTGAATCCCGCTGAGCTGGCTGCACTCACAACCGTAATGAGTCTGATTCTGAATCTTGATGAAGTGGTGACGAAAGAATAAGGAGTCTGCTCATGACGATATTCAATGATCACCTCTTCGCCGAGAACCGCCGTCACTTCTTTGCGCGCGGATCGCAAGCTCTGGGTCTGGCTGCTCTGGCGGGGCTGTTGCAGGAGTCAAAGGCGGCCGATGTGCCTGCAGGAACTCCCGGACTGAGCGGCTTCCCGGACCTGCCAGTGAAAGCTAAGCGTATCATCTACATGTTTCAGTCGGGTGCCCCGTCACAACTGGATCTCTTCGAACATAAGCCAACACTGGAATCGATGCGAGGTCAGGAGCTGCCGGATTCCGTGCGTCAGGGTCAGCGATTGACGGGAATGACCAGCGGCCAAAAGAGCTTTCCCATTGCTCCAACAAAGTTCAAATTCAAACAGCACGGGGCGTCGGGTGCGTGGCTGAGCGAACTGCTGCCTCACACAGCGAAGATTGCGGATGATCTGTGCTTTATCAAGACGATGCACACAGAAGCCATCAATCACGACCCCGCGATTACCTTTGTGCAGACAGGTGCTCAGCAAGCGGGTCGCCCAAGTCTTGGGTCGTGGCTGTCTTATGGACTGGGAAGCGAAAACAGTGATCTGCCGGCGTTCGTGGCGATGATCTCCGGGTCTGGCGATCAGC
>JBIIIF010000230.1:0-11639 GCA_044235005.1 Planctomycetaceae bacterium
GAATCAATCTCTGCTCGAGGCGTTGCGTGGCGACTGAACTCATACTGCAATGGAAGCGGGCTGAGCGGATTCATGAGAGTCTTCTATTCTGACGTGCTTAAAAATCAAAGACGGGGCGGTGCGAGGGTTTTGCAATGGCGGGGGCTTCGTAGTTTAGAGATTTCTCTGCCAGTGATAATCTGTGCCGACTGATTTCAATCAAAATTCCGGTTCTGCTCGAAATGAAGTGCGCGACCCTGCCAATCCGGCGAGCGGCCGGTGTGAACCGGTCGGTCCTTTCGACTTAATTTCGCGCTGAACCGAAATTCCCCTCAACCGAGGTCGGTTGAGGGAGAGTGATACTTGCCACAGGGTTGGAGACGACCGAAAAATTCGACGACCGAAAAATTGAAACGCGGACAATGTCAAAGTGCACCCTGCGATGAATTTTTCGGTCACTGAATCTTTTGGTCACTGAATCTTTTGGTCGAATTCAAACCAACGTCAACTCTGGAAAATCAGATGAAACCGGTGGAACGTTCCGGCCGGTGGACAACCGGCATAAGAAACCTCATCCTATACAGGAATACACGGCAGTCTGCCTCGCTCTCGTTGTTACTCACCGGAAAATCAGGATGCCACGCACACGCATTTCACTTCGACCTTTGTTTCTGATGCTGCTCATGATCGCGAACCTCTCATCAGGCACCCAAGCTCAGCAAACGAATCCCGACGACGCCTACCAGCTCGGCCCGGATTCACAGCGACAGGAGGGCGTGCCTCAGGGAGCCGTCACGAAGCATGAATGGACGAGTCAGATCTTCGAAGGCACGTTGCGGGAATATCAGGTCTACATTCCAAAACAATATGACGGAACTCAGCCGGCCTGCCTCATGGTCTTCCAGGATGGACATGCTTACGTGGATGAGAATGGTCAGGTGCGAGTTCCTTTCGTCTTCGAC
Organism: Planctomycetaceae bacterium; assembly: GCA_044235005.1. Taxonomy (GTDB): domain Bacteria; phylum Planctomycetota; class Planctomycetia; order Planctomycetales; family Planctomycetaceae; genus SXXK01. Next base: position 942 of record JBIIIF010000230.1, read on the forward strand.
AACCTTATCCATCAGGGGAGAATGCCCGTCACAATTGGATTGTTTATCAACCCAGGACACAAAGGCGATGCAATCCCGGAGAGTCGCTGGCGAGCTAACAATCGCAGCTTCGAATACGACACGCTGAGCGATCAGTATGCTCGATTTGTCGTCCAGGAATTGCTGCCTCATGTCATCGAAGAGCACAAACTGAAGATCAGCAGTGATCCGACCGACCGAGCAATCTGCGGAATGTCCAGCGGCGGAATTTGTGCGTTCACCGCGGCCTGGGAACATCCGGAATGGTTCGGCAAAGTCCTGAGCCATATCGGCAGCTTCACCAATATCCGCGGCGGTCATGCTTATGAAGCCATGATTCGCAAGACAGATAAGAAACCGATCCGAGTCTTCCTGCAGGATGGCGAGAACGATCTCGACAACGAACACGGCAACTGGTGGCTGGCCAACTTGCAGATGGAGAAGGCTCTGAAGTTTAAAGGCTACGATTACAAGTTCGTCGGCGGAACTGGTGCGCATAGCGGAAAGCACGGCGGTGCGATCATGCCGGAATCGTTGGAATGGTTATGGCGTGATCATGTGGCGGGACCTGAGCCAGCGACCGATCCAAAGGTGGAACCTGTCGATGCGAAGACGGTCTACGAAGAGAAATGGATTTCCTGGACCGGCGGCGAATACAAAGACGAAGAGTTTCGTTATCGACTGATGAAACCAGCCTCCGTCGAAGCCGAACAGAAGTATCCGCTGGTGATTTTCCTGCACGGCGCTGGTGAACGAGGGACCGACAATGCTTTGCAGTTGCTGTATTTGCCCACACAAATGGCTCAACCGCGATGGCGTGAAAAATTTCCATGTTACGTCCTGGCTCCTCAGTGTCGCCCCGATAAAAAATGGCTGGAAGTCGACTGGACTGCCAAAACAGATCCCGTGTCGCCTGATGAACCCACCCCGCAGTTGAGTACTGTGATGGAGATGATTGAACGCACGATCAAGGAAGAGCAAATCGATCGAGATCGTATTTATCTGACCGGGTTGTCCATGGGCGGCTTTGGTTCGTTCGATCTGGCCAGTCGCCATCCGGAATGGTTTGCTGCCGTCGCTCCCATCTGCGGCGCGGCAGATCCGGCGAAAGTCGTGGCGTTGAAAGACATTGCCGTCTGGGTTGCTCATGGAGACGCCGACACTGTTGTTCCCGTCGAACGCAGCCGCAGCGCGGTTGAGAATTTAACAAAGGCCGGTGGTAAGCCGGTGTACGTCGAGCTCCCCGGAGTTGGTCACAATTCGTGGACACCAGGTTATTCCGATAACGACGGTTTGGTTCCATGGATGTTTCGGCAACGTCGACCAGCCGTGGCAAAATAGCCCGATAGACCAAAAGCCCTGCACCACCGGGTTTATCCCGGTGTTTGAACGGCCTTTGCACCAATCAATACTGACTTCAACCACAACGCCGCCCCGCTGCGAGTTTCATCTGATGTCAACTCTCCGATTTTCATTGGTCGCTGCTGTCGTCTGGTGTTGCATCGCCCTGACTGGAAAAGCATTCGCCCAGTCGACGCAACCGATTCGTTTCGATCAGCAAGTGCGGCCAATCCTGTCGAACCATTGCTGGAACTGTCACGGGCTGGATGAAGGCAGCCGACAGGGCAATCTTCGCCTGGATCTCAGAGAAAACGCCATCACTGCGGCGGACAGCGGCCAACCTGCCATCGTGCCCGGACATCCTGAAAAGAGCCAACTGATCGTTCGCATCGATTCCCATGACCCTGACATTCAGATGCCCCCGTCGATCACAAAAAAACCATTGACTGCAGAACAAAAGCAGATTCTGAAACAATGGATCGCCGAGGGTGCGGAGTACTCCGGCCACTGGGCTTTTGAAACACCGAAAAGACCGGAGCCGCCGGCGATCGCCGATGCCGACTGGGCGAAGAATCCCATCGATCACTTCATTGCGTATCGGCTGCAGCAGGAAGATCTGCGACCAACGCAGGAAGCGGCTCCTCATGTCTGGCTGCGGCGAGTGACTCTGGATCTGACTGGACTGCCACCATCGCTGGAAGAACTTGATGCGTTCGAAACGGCTCTCAAAACTTCGCCACAAGAAAAGGTCTACGCGGATGTCGTTGATCGTCTGCTGAAGTCGCTGCATTATGGCGAGCGCATGGCGATGCAGTGGCTGGATGCAGCTCGCTATGCCGACACCAACGGCTACAACAACGATGAAACTCGCACCATGTGGCCATGGCGAGACTGGGTGATCAATGCGTTTGCATCCGGAATGCCATACGACCAGTTTCTGACAGAACAAATCGCGGGCGACCTGCTGCCGAATTCTACAATGAGTCAACGCGTTGCCACAGGATTCAGCCGCAATCATGTGCTCACAACCGAAGGCGGCATTATCGAAGAGGAGTATCACGTTGAATACGTGGCCGATCGAGTTCACACGACGGCAACTGTGTTCCTCGCGATGTCCATGCAATGTGCTCGCTGCCATGATCACAAATATGACCCGATCTCTCAGCGTGACTATTATCAGTTTGCTTCGTTCTTCAACAACGTGCCTGACAAAGTTGTCTCCTACAACAAAACGCGAATGGCGGAACCATTGTTAAAGGTGCCTTCCGCCGAGCAAACAGCGGAGCTGCAGAAGATCGAGACTCGGCTGGCAGAAATTGATCGGGTGCTTAAAGATCGAACTGGCACTGTCAGCGAAGAACTCAAAGCGTGGGAAGCCTCACTGACGGCCGAACAAATCGCAACGGCCGGGCCAATTGGGCTGCTCAGTCATCTGCCACTTGATGAAGCGGAAGGAGTCGTTGTTGGAAACAACGTGATCGCCGAGCAGACCGGAACGATCAAAGGCAACGCTCTCAGAGAACCCGGGCGACTCGGTCAGGCACTGAAACTCGACGGTTCGAATTATGTCGACGCGGGGCAGATTGGCGACTTCGACAACACGGACAAGTTTTCGATCTCGGTCTGGATTCAGCTTTCATCCAACGACATCGGCACCGTGCTTTCGAAGATGGACGACGACAATGCCTATCGCGGCTACGACCTGATGATCGACGGTGGAAAAATCGCCGCCCATTTCGTCAGCCATTGGCCTGACAATGGATTCCGGATTGCCTCAAAGAATCCCGTGAGTCTGAATCAGTGGCATCATCTGGTCGTAACATACGACGGATCGAAACGTGCTCAGGGCGTTAAGTTGTACGTCGATGGCGTGGCTCAGGAATTTGATGTCACAACCAACAACGAACTTGCAGGCTCGCTGAAGACCGACAAACCGTTTCACATTGGCCGTCGCCACAAATCGGTCCCATTCAAGGGACTCGTGGACGACGTGCAGCTCTTTTGCAACGAACTGAGTGCCACTGACGTGTCCACGCTGGCAAAGGGTGAGACGTTTGCGCAACTGGCCGAATTGCTCAGAACACCAGCTGCCGAGCGAAGTGCGGAGCAACAGCAGTTGTTGGTTCAGTACTTCGTGAATCAAGTCGACGCGACTGCGAAAGCTCTTCGTGCAGAGCAGGCCGAGTTACCAAAACGCCGTGCGGAGATCGAGAACGAAATTCCGGCTACGATGGTGATGACCGAACCCGCAGAACCGCGCCCGGCCTTCATTCTAAAGCGCGGCCAGTACGATCAGCGAGGCGACCAGGTGGAGTCTGAGTTTCCTCAGGCCCTGAGCAATGCAGTCTCCGTGGCCGAACAAGGTACAAACAGAAAGACACGTCTCGATCTGGCGCGATGGCTCACGGATCCACGACATCCGCTGACAGCTCGTGTGGCTGTCAATCGCTGGTGGGAGATGCTGTTTGGGACCGGGCTTGTCGAAACATCGGAAGATTTTGGTATTCAGGGAGCATTCCCGAGCCATCCTGAACTTCTCGACTGGCTGGCAACAGAGTTGATTGCACAGAAATGGGATCAGCGATCCATTCTGCGACAGATCGTGCTGTCAGCGACGTACCGGCAGTCGTCGAATGTCACTCCGGAACTACTGCAGAAGGATCCTCGCAATACGCTGCTGGCTCGCGGGCCTCGTTATCGACTTCCTGCGGAAACGGTTCGGGATCAGGCTCTGTTTGTAAGTGGCTTATTCAGCCCGCGCATCGGCGGTCCCAGCGTTCGTCCGTATCAACCAGAGGGACTTTGGGAAGATGTCAGCGTTGAACGACGCGATAAATATGTTCCTGATGCAGGCGAAGGACTTTATCGCCGCAGCATGTATACGTTCTGGAAACGCACATGTCCGCCTCCTGGCATGGCGACCTTTGATGCACCAGATCGCGAGTTCTGCCTTGTCCGACGAGCACGCACGAATACACCCTTGCAGGCTCTCGTACTGCTGAATGACCCCACGTACGTGGAAGCCTCCCGCAAACTCGCGGAACGATGCCTGACGGCGACCAACGAAGTTGACGCGAGAATCGATCTGGCGTTTCGACACGTGCTGAGCCGACAGCCGGATCAAACGGAGCGAGAAACAATCCGTCAGATATTGGACGAAGCAACTGAGGCGTTCACGCAGGAACCGGCTGCTGCCGAAGAATATCTCACCATCGGTGCTTCGCCGCGAGACATGGCTTTGCCTCCGGTTGAGCTGGCCGCCTGGTCCGCTGCGATAAGTGTTCTAATGAATCTGGATGAAGCGATTTCGAAGCGGTGAGGCTTCTCGATCGTCACTCAAGCGTAAAAATCTTCGCCACGAGTTGAGATCATTGCTCCACGGGGACAAGCCTGGGGTTGCGCAAGTTCTGTTTCGTTGTTTCGGGCTGTGTTTCGCCGCGTAGCTGCGGCAGCATTTAGCCCCGGGCTCCAGCTTTTGAAGTTGCGCTTTGTCTTGTAGAGAAATCTCCTCGCTCACGTGTCGGGTTCGGAAGTTCTTACCAACAAGGTCAGCGCCAGGTCTTTGCCTTTTCGCACTAAGCCGCGTTTCTATTCGACGTCGAGCGAAACACGAATGGCTGGCCGGCGACATCGTAGCGGCGGTGCATTTCGATATTCATGATCAGTCCGATCGCTGCATAGGTGGTCAACAGACTGCTGCCTCCGTAGCTGCATAAGGGAAGTGTCGTCCCCGTAATCGGCAGCAACCCAACCGTCATGCCCGTGTTCAGAATGGTTTGAACGCTCATCAGAGTCACAACACCGGTAATGACCAGTCGGCCAAATGGATCCTGCGTTCGCCTTGCGATCAACAGTGATCTCCAGATCAAAATGGCATACAGAATCATCACCGCGACACAGCCCGGGAACCCCAGTTTCTCGCCGATCATCACAAAGATGAAGTCTGTTCGTGAAGCAGGAAGTTGCCATGCAGAGGAATCATCAATGGGCGGTTCTTCCTGATTCATGCTGCCCCAGAATCCGCCAAGTGCAAGCACCTGCTTCGACTGATGCAGATGAAACCCATCACCGGTGGGAGCCAGTCCGCCGTCTCGCTGAATCACAACAGAGACCAGTCGCGACTGCTGCTCAGCGCTCATTTGTGTCCATAGAATTGGCAGGCACGAGATTCCCATCGCCGTGACCGTCAGCAGATGTCGAGTCTTCGCGCCGGCGGCGAACAGCATGAAGTAAAGCACCGGAATATACAGAATGGCGGTATCGAGATCGGGCTCTTTCATGATCAACAACATCGGAACCATGGCCAGCACCAGCGGCGGGACAAGTCCCTTCAGCGTGCGATGGTTTTCGCGATACATCAGGTACGAAGCCAGCGTCAGCACGAAGGCCAGTCGAGCTGGCTCGCTGGGCTGAAAATCAAACAGCCCCAGAGGAATCCAGCGTCGTGAACCGTTAATCGGCGACATAAATAAGGTGACAACCAGCAACAAGGCTGACACGATGTAGGCAGGAATACTGATCGCTCGCAGCCAATGAGTCGGTGCGATGGCAATGGCCAGCATCAAAGGCAAAGCCATCATCAGCCAGACGATCTGACGCTCAATCAACTGCGACCGACCATACAATTCATCAGCGCGAACAAGCCCACACAGTCCCAGCCCGGTGATTGAGAGGCAGACACCACATAACATCCATGGAAATCGTTTCAGCAGTCCGTGCATCATCCGCAACAGTTCTCGCCGGTAATTCAGAAGCCATCATCCCATGACCGTTTGAATTCGCTGCGCATCGCCTTCACCAGCTCCGCAACAACAATGACGGAGTCTAAACGACTGGCGCCCCAATTTCATCCGCAGAACATCTGCCACGTCTCCATGGGTGCAGTCTGCGATTTCGGTACGTCCTGCTGGCCCAGGAAGACTTCGCGGCTGGCCGCCACCTCTGTGCAACAGGATCGATAAAGCCAGTTGCAATACTCAGCCCGTTGCGCACATGGCTCACCCTGCGGCAACAGGAAAATCCTTTCCGGCAGAAAGGACCTGCATTGACAGTGAATCGCAACGACACCCTGTCATGGTCACCAGACCTGTTGATGGAGCTGAGTTCATTTCAGAAGCATCGCCAGCTTGCCGGCGTAGCTAAGACCTTTCTTCGAGTCAGAACCGGTTTTTACAACCGACGTGGCGATGCGAACAAAATCTCGACTGAGAGCATCTTCCTGGGTGGCCCCAAACTGAGCGAGTGCGTCCACGCCCATGATCACTTGTTCTTTTCCTGCCGGGTTTCGCACAGCCAGCGATGAGGAGGCAAACGTTTCAACAACGTAAGGAACGACGGTGGGCTGGTCTCTTTTCCATTCAACTCGAAAAATGGTCTGACCACGACGAGGACGAATGAATGCTGATTTACGAGACATAACGATACCTTGAGCAAAGAATCCGATGAAAACCTGAAGGTCAGGTCGAAGCGCAGGTCGACAGACTGACACTAAGGAAAGCTCACTGCTGCGGGGTATCCAAGGTGCAAAATCCGGGGCTGTGTGCGGATGTTGGCAGGCAAACAAGCAGGTGACAAGCCGTTTACCGTGCCTTTTTTGCAGGCGGACCAGAATAGAAACTCGTCCGTATTGATATTCTGTGCTCAGGAATCCCTGATGTCATCCCAGAGCTTTTCAAAGGCCGCAGAAAACTGTGACACCAGCTTTGTGTCATCAGTGATGACAAAGTTCTCTTCGTTGCTTTCGGCAGCACCGCGAGTCCAGTTGTAGCTGCCGTTCAGCAGCAAACTCCTGTCGGCGATCGCGAATTTGTGATGCATATGGTAAGGAGTCCGGTCGACTCGCAACTGAATTCCGGCCTCAAGAAATCGATCAGCATCTGAGCCCAGATCGGCTGCCTTGTCGTTGTCCGTGATGATGCGAATCTTCACTCCTCGCGCATGGGCTTCAAGAACAGCCGAGGTCAGGCGATCGTCGGTAATGGTGAAGACGCAGATATCGACCGTGCTTTTGGCCTGAGCCAGAAAAGAGCGGATTCGACCGGGGCAGTCAGCCTGGGGGCTGAACCATGCCTCTGTCATGCGGGGCGACTGGTCATCCTCTGACCGTTCCAGCAAACGCATGACATCTTCCAGCCAGCGAAGCAGATCGCTCATATTCTCCGCGTTAATGGCGGATCCAGCCTGACGAAACGCAAGGCTCCTGAGCACGGAGATGTCAGCCGCGTCGGGATGCCCCGCGGCAATCAGTTCGGCCAGAGCGGACTTCTCTGCTCGTGACAAAGGTTGCTGAGTAAATGACTGAGCAATCAATGCCTGCATTTGCTGCGGTGTCATAGCTGCTTCTGAAATCAAAACCAGTACGAGACTGCGAATGCCGGATGACACCCGCAGCACGTCCCTTTACGCATGGCGATCGATCAACTGATTAATCAAGATCCAGCTGAAGGCTGGCATGGCCCTCTGGTCCGACTTCAACAACAAGATCTGTTGTGTCCACGTTGGAATACTTTGCATTCAGTTGTGGCTTTTTGAGAATTTCCATTTCCTTGCCGTCGGCAGGCGGAATCTCTGAACCACCTGAAGTCGGCGAAGTGACGGTCACCTTGCATTTCCCAATGGCAACACCGTTCTGGCCATTCGTCTTGATTGTAAACTCGCCGTTCGGATTCCCCACGCCGATCCCGGATGGGCCCTTTTCCGGAAAGAATGTAACGACAGGATTCTCAAGGGGCTGGCCCTTCAACTTCACAACTCCGCTGACCGGAGCCAATGGTGGAGCATCATTGCCACCTCCGCTGCAACCTGTGACGACCAATGACAAAATTGCCAGAGCCAGGCACTTTCGAAATGTGAACATGATTTCTTTCATTCTTGCTGTGTTATTGCCAAACAAGCTGACAAACAAAATGTCAAAGCAGTGCGAACGATGGAACTTCCGCACGAAACGAATCTGATAGTGCCCTGTTCGGATTTCGAAAATCGAAACACCAAACCAAATCCCCGACCGCCACACGAAGACCGGTCAAGGAGGATCCAGGTCGCCGCGATCAGCACCAACGAGAACGACCGAGGGGACAGTGAAAAAGTCGCCGGAGCTTCAGAAACTCCGGCGACTTGTCAATCATTAGATGGCCAGTCACAACCGCTGTCAGGAAAACGAACACGAAGGTCTTCGTTGACTAACACCTGTTGTTTATGTGCACTCGGGTCGAGACAATAGATCTCAGAACTCACCAAGCACTTCGCCACCACCGATAGTCGCGAGCCCACGGTAGACGTTCATGTCGATGTTCTCGCTGATGAACTTAACGGCGCCGTCGGTCATCGTGAACTGTCCACCGCCTACGTGCTGACTCTTGAACGAATAATTGTTCGGCCAGTCGCCCTGGCAATGAACGAGTGCAGCGTCATTGGATGAACCCGCAGGAATTCCTGCGCAGACGGCAGGGGCGTTCAGAGGAATCGAACAGGTTGCTGTCGAACCGTTGAACCACCACCACCATGTGTGAGTGCAATAACGTGGAACCGCTTCGCCGATCGCAAATGTATTGCTGGTGCCGTCGGTGACATTCGAAAAGTTGTTGGAATAAGAGAACGCGTTGGCTCGAAACAGCAGACCGTTACCACGGTCAAGACCATTGTTCGTCGCTCCCCAGCGAGTCTGATTGAATGCGGCCGGTGACTGCCAGCTACCCCAAGCCCAGTTTGCACCAGCAACACCCTTGTAGCTGTTAACGGCCCATGAACCGCCGTAGTTCGCTCGTCCGCCCATGATTGCATCACTGGTATCGGAGGGGCAGCGATAGGCAGGGATAACCTGCTTGGCAACCCAACCATTACTTGGATTGACCACCGTCCCGGTCTGAGGATTCAGCCAGCGTGGGTCGTTGTTGATCCCGAAGTTCGTATTGACCTGCGCGTACAACGTGGCCTGTTCGATGTAGGGCAGAATACCGACCATCCAGCTCAGGCTTGAGTTGTCCAGCGTGAAGACGGTGGAGTAGTTAATAGGGAACTGATTGTACACATCATGGTAATTGTGAAGCGCCAAGCCCAACTGCTTCATGTTGTTCTTGCACTGTGTCCTGCGAGCAGACTCGCGAGCCTGCTGGACCGCTGGCAAAAGAAGAGCAATCAGAATTGCGATGATGGCAATAACCACCAGCAACTCGATCAGTGTAAACCCACGACGGCGTATCCTCGTCATAGCACTAACCCCCAGCAAAGAAGACGAAAAAAACGGCAGAAAAGCCAAAGAACGTGTTCAGACGTTATCAGACCGAGGAGCATTCTCACAACCGGGATTGCCGTCTTTTTTTTATTTTTCCTCTTTAGCGGTAACCCAAATTAACCTAACCGCAGAGCGATTGGGTTGAAGAGTCCATCGTTGACACGGTGTGTTCACCACGGGTCAGAAAGCAGGATATGCCTGTCCGATTAACGGCATCAATATCGCCGCTTCATCGCTGCCTCGGAAAGACGATTTTGTCCTTAGAAGCTCTCTTTGGCCCCGGTCCCATCTGTCTCACCCACGCGGATGACACTGCTTGTGAATTGCCTTCAGGCGGCTATGCTCGACGTGTGTGTAGACCTGAGTCGTCCGGATACTGGAGTGCCCCAGCATCTCCTGGAGTGCTCGGATGTCTGCGCCGCCGGCAAGAAGATGAGTAGCAAAACTGTGGCGGAGAGTGTGAGGACTTACTTCAGCTCCGCAGCCGACTCGACTGGCATAACGCTGCACCAGTGACCAGACAGACTCGCGATTGAGCGGTCGTCCGCTGCGAGTCAGAAACAGATATCCGGGATCGTTTCCGGCGACCGTCACCAGATCCGGTCGTTCCAATTCGAGATACTTGCTAATCGCGTCAGAAGCGACCGGGTTCAATGAGACAATTCGCTGCTTGTTTCCCTTACCGGTACACAGGCAGTAATTCTCTTCCAGATGAATATCCTGCGACCGCATGCCGACGACTTCGGAAACTCGACACCCCGTCGCATACATGACCGCCAGCAAAGCGCGGTCTCGACGGTAATAGCGGTCTTCGGAGCCCAGCGGCGCGACCAATAATGCGTCGACCATGTCCGGGCTAAGCACTCTGGGCAGTCGTTCCCACAGCTTGGGAGAACTCACCAGGTCCACGGTGCTCTCGGCGACTATTCCTTCCAGCATCAGGTAGCGGAAGAACATACGAATCGCAACAAGATTGCGACCGATGCTGCTGGCGGCCAGATTCAGAGTCTGCAAAAACTCAAGGAATGCGGTGATCGTAGGGACGCCAATGTCGTGTGCGCCCACCTTGGCATGATCTCGGTTCCAGCCGAAGAATCGATCGAGATCGC
>JBIIIF010000447.1:0-3261 GCA_044235005.1 Planctomycetaceae bacterium
GGTCACTTATGACGCCGCAAACATTATCGTGGGCGTGATTGACACCGGTGTTGACTACCGCCATCCGGACCTGAAAGACAACATGTGGACTCGGGCTGGAAAACACGGGTACGATTTTTATGACAACGACGATGATCCAATGGATGAACAGGATCACGGAACTCATTGTGCAGGAACGATTGCCGGCGTCGGAAACAACGGCATCGGCGTAACCGGCGTCAGTTGGAATGCAAAGATCATGGCGCTGCGTTTCATGGGGCCGGACGGATCCGGATCAACATCCGATGCTGTTCGGTGCATTGACTGGGGCGTTGCCAATGGGGCACATATTCTCTCAAACAGCTGGGGTGGCCCGGATACGTCTCCGGAACTGTCCGAAGCGGTTGGGCGAGCTGAGCGAAAGGGAGTACTCTTTATCGCCGCAGCGGGAAATACTGTTGGGGGAGGCAACAACAACGATCAACGTCCAAGTTATCCCTCGTCACTCAGGCAGGCCAACATCATTTCTGTTGGGGCGATCGATGTGAAAGATCAGCGAGGTTCGTTTAGTCATTATGGTAAGCTATCCGTCGATATCGGAGCACCGGGCGTTGATATTCTTAGCACTGTCAGAAACAACGGGTATGAGTCCTTTAGCGGAACATCAATGGCAACTCCGCATGTCGCAGGTGCTGCGGCACTGATCTGGGCTCGTATGTATAACACGCCCGTTCAGGATCCCGCTCAGATGGCTAAGGTTCGAGACCTGATTTACGAAAACGCTCGGCCCATTCCTGCACTGCGCGATTTCTGGGGACATACTGCTCCGGCAAAGATCCAGGGCGGCGTTCTCGACCTGACCTTTTTGCTCAAATCACCAACGGGCACCACGCCGCCGATCACCGGTCCGCCCCTTGCTGACGTTCCGCGTCGACGGCGACTGGTAGAAAACAGAATGATCATAGACCCAGCCCGCTTACGGTAGGTCGTTTCTGAAATTGTCCCGTATCGAACGAGTCAACCATGCGACCCGAACTGATCTTTCTCTGCGTTGTTCTTTTCAACACGTGCATACGCCCGGTGCCAGTTGAGGCCGACGAAGCGTTCTCGCAGAATAACGCGGAGAAGCCTACCGTGTCGGTGCAGTGTCAAGGTCTATTACGTCACGGCATCGTCGCGATAGGTGGCGAGACGACTGGGACGACTATCTCATTCCATCGCATAACGTGGGAACTGCAATTCGCCGACGATCATGATCGTGAGTTCGCCGCACTGCACCACAAGAAGCCTGTGCTGGTCACAGGTGCACTCCGAAAGGTCCTCAGTACAGAAAGCATGACTCGCTGGATCATTGACGTCAAAAAGATCTCGGCATCGGATTCGCGAGACAGCCAGGCAGAGGGCGCTCAAGTGACTGTTCGAGGTACTTTGCGAGCGGCCTTGTCAACCACGGGCGATGTCCCAAATTTATCGGTCCGCACCGATGACCAGACCTGGCGTCTGGACTTTGCTGAAAATCGCGAAGCTCAGTCCACCGCTGAATCCCACATAGGTCAGCCTATCGTTCTCAAAGGAACCATGCTGCCTCCGCCCGATGAAGAAGAACGGGAAATCAGGCAGCCACGCGGTTCGGAGATGTACCGGATACGAGTGAAGAGTATCGAAACGCCCGACAATACGAAAACCGATTCGCGGCTCCTGAAATGATGCTACTGAGCCATGCAGAGCCTTCGCATTGATGATTGCGTTCGTAGTGCCCAATTCAGTCGGCATTGTTGTTCAAGTTCGAAATAGAACGCTCGCTGAAACCACCCCTACTCTTCAAGCCATGTCAATTGAAACCTGGCGTTCGCGAGATGTGGAATTAACTCATCGACTCGAATCTCTCTTGCCTGGCTTTATCAGAACTGTCACTGTCTATTGGACATCCTTCCAATGCAGTTGACCGGCGGAGTCACCTGCGAGGATCTGTTGATCACCGTTGGCGAAGACGGACCGTAATGGGACTATGCGAACAGAACGCCTCTGATTCGGTGTGGTGGATTCGCCATGAATCGAAAAGGAGGCTTTCTGACTTCCGTCGGTGGACCAGATCCGGATCTGGCCATCTCTTCCACAGGTGACCAGTTCGCCAGCGGTGCTAAACGACGCATCCAGAACTCCATTCGCGATCTTGCCATACATCCCGGCCGGACGTTCAGGAGGATGGGCCTCGGCTTTAGATATCGCGGGCCAGCCTTTTGAAATCTCCCACCAGACAATCAGACCGTCTTCACCACAAGAGGCCAAAATCTGACTGTCTGATCTCCAGGCCAATGCTTTAATCGCACCCTTGTGTTCTGAAAGCGGCAGCACCACGCCCCCACTTGTCGCATCCCAAAGATGAATATTGCCGACTCGATCTGCACTGGCGAGAAGTTTCCCGTCCGGACTGTAGGCGACCGCCGTGATCCAGTCCGTATGTTTGACGAGCGTTTGCTGAAGCGTGCCGTCGCTTGTTGAGAACACTTTGATCGTTCGACCAGATCCTCCAACTGCCACATACTTCTCATCAGAAGAAATATCGGCCGCCATGATGGCATCTGTTTCATTGCCAATCTCAGCAAGTCGATTTCCGGTTCTGACATCGAACAAAACTGCACTACCGTGTTGCACCGGACGACCGCCGGCGGCCAACAGGACTGTTCCTGAGGAATTGAATCGCAGCACGTGCGGTTCACCTTCCGGGAACGGCACGGAACCGATCACTGTTCGCGTCGCCGTGTTGATGAAGTCGATTCGCTCGTAGTTGGCAATGGCCGCCAATTCTCCACGCGGACTCGCGGCAACAGCAAGAACAGGAAATGGTCGATTCAACTTGATGGCGGGTACCGCCGGCAGGTTTTCCGGCATTGGAGTCGGGCCATCAACGGCTGCTTTTGCAGAAGGAACAAAATTCATTTTTCGTGATGGCACAGCCGTGCTTCCGCGGTTCTCTTTCAGCCCTGTTTCAATCCATTCTCGAATCATGGCCACATCGTCGGCTGGCAGAGGATCATTGTTCGGAGGCATTCGTTCCGCGGGATCTTCCGCTGTGATGGCCTGAAACAAGCGACTGCCGTTCGAGCGTTCCGGAATGAGCACTTCTCCGCCACTACTGCCCTTTATTGAGGTCGCAAAACTCGCAAGATTCAGGCCAGCCTCCTGCTTCGACTCACCATGGCACTGAAAACAGTGCTTGCGAAATATCGGCGCAATGTGGTCGTCGTAGTTGACTGAGATCTTTTCATCACCATTGGCATT
>JBIIIF010000481.1:0-2559 GCA_044235005.1 Planctomycetaceae bacterium
TGCGAGGAACCCGGCCGAGCGTGAGGCCAGATTGACAACTTTACCGACCAGGTCGGAGTTGAATCGGGACACAAACTCGTCAAGGTTCAGATCGATGTCATCGAGACCTGTGCCCAGCTTGCTCGCGTAGTAATACCGAAGTGCTGCGGAGGGCAGGTGATTGAGATAGGTTCGGCCCATCACAAACGTGCCCTTCGACTTGGACATTTTCTCGCCGCTTACGGTGAGGAAACCGTGGATATGAACCTTTGTGGGAAGGTTGCAACCTGCCGTCTTCAACATACCGGGCCAGAACAGTGTATGGAAATACGTAATGTCCTTGCCGATGAAATGATGAATCTCCGCCGAAGACTTGCTGCTCCACCAGTCATCAAGATTTTGGTTGTTGCGTTTGCACCATTCGTGCGTGGACGCCATGTAGCCGATTGGAGCATCGAACCAGACGTACCAATAGTGCCCCTTCTTATCCGGGATCTCAAACCCGAAGTACGGCGCGGGTCGAGACACGTCCCAGTCTCGCAGCGGTTCTCCCAGAAAATGTCCTTTGAGATAATTGGCGATCTCCGGCTGCAGGTGAGAGCCATCCTGAGTCCACTGATTCAGGAAGTCATGCAACTGTTCGAGTTCAATAAAAAGATGCTCAGCGGTTCGAATCTCCGGGACAGCTCCTGACAGCGTGCTTTTGGGATTCTTCAGGTCTGCCGGAGTGTAAGCAGCTCCACAAACGCTGCAGTTATCTCCTGGCTGATCTTCAGCGCCGCATTTGGGACAGTTGCCGCGAACAAATCGGTCGGCCAGAAAAGTTCCGGCGACGGGATCGTAAAGCTGAGCGACGTCTTTCTCTTTGACGAGCCCTGCTTTGCGGATGGAAGCCCAGATTTCATTGCACAGCGCCTGGTTCTCAGGGCTGTTGGTGCTGCCGTAATTGTCGAACTCGATCTGAAAACCACCGAAGTCCCGGACGTGAGCTTCTCTCATGTCCGCGATGACGGCTTCTTCGGAACGGCCCTCTTTGCGAGCGCGAATCATGATGGCTGTGCCGTGAGTATCGTCGGCGCAGACGTAGAGACACTGATGGCCGCGCAGTTTTTGGAAACGCACCCAGATGTCGGTCTGGATGTATTCCACGAGATGGCCAATATGAATATGGCCATTTGCGTAGGGCAGGGCGGAAGTGACGAGAATCTGACGGGGCATTGTCTGAGTGATCCGATCGACAAAAAGCGAATGTTCAGTGCGCTGAGCAGGGAGGAAGAAGTCAGAAACCAGAAGCCAGATGGCTGGCAGAGTGCTGCGTGCGGACGATACCGAACTGGGTTTTCACGCCGAATTGGACCTGACGGAGGGAAAGCGGTCAACCGGTGAAATTGGGCTCTCTGCTTCGACACGGGCCGAAAACACGCGGTTCAGCAGGGAATCGGAGGATGAGCCGTGCTCGCGCGTGGTCGAACACTGACATTGCCGCATTTTCGGCTGTCCAATACTCTCCGCACACTGAATCCTTACTTTTTCACTCTGCACCGTCGTCAGCGAAACATGACCATTCACGGAAGAACGGGTCTCTGCTGTCCGATCGCTGGTACGCCAGTCGATCTCAGGGAACGGTGTGGACTGCGCGGAAGTGATTTTGGCTTTTGCAACGCTGGTCAGGTTTCCGAAGACGTTGAGATGCCAGTGAGCCGCTCGTCGGGGTGGCGATTATGAAGCTGCTTCAGCGATACATCTTCAGTGAACTGTTGCGAGTGTTCAGTCTTCTGGTCATTGTGCTGACCGTGATGCTGGTGTTTGTTGGGCTGTTTCGAGAAGCGACCGAGCGAGGTTTGGGAGCAGTCCAGATCCTGCAGATCATGCCCTTTGTCGTCCCCAGCATGCTTCCGTTTACGATTCCGGCGACACTGTTGCTGTCGGTTTGCGTTGTGTACGGAAGAATCTCGGGCGACCTGGAAGTGATTGCCGCCAAGGCGGCCGGTGTCAGCGCGACGCAGTTGTTGGCTCCCGCGTTTCTATTGGCTTCAGTGCTGGCCGTGTGTTCGTTTGGCATGACGAACTATGCGATTCCGTGGGCGGTCACCAATATTGAGCGAATCGTGACTCAGGCGATTGAAGACATCTTCCTGGAAGTGCTTGCATCACAACAGATCTACAACGATCCAAATCAGGGATATTCCATCACGGTGAATGAAGTGCGTGATCGCACGTTGATGGAAGCGACGTTTCAATATCGCCGCAAAGATCATCAGCAGTACACCGTGCGAGCAAAGACCGCGCGCATCAAGTTTGATCTCGACAACCATGTTATCAAGCTTCAATTAAAGCAATGGAGCGGCAGTCAGCCTGGGTCCGACGTCGAAGGCGAAATGGACAACATGGAGCTTTCCTTTCCGATGCCCCTGGAGATCGGCAAAGTCAAAGCTCGTCACATGACTCTGAGTGCGCTGAAGAAGGGGATCATCGACAGTCAGGCCGCGCAGGGTGTTCGTGAGCAGCAGTTGAATCAGGAAGCCGCAATGCTGATGCTGACCGGTGATTTCGAACAGCTCGCGGGTGATTCTATTGCAG
>JBIIIF010000231.1:0-11552 GCA_044235005.1 Planctomycetaceae bacterium
ATCTCACGAGCCGTCCCGTCATATCCAGCGCCTCAAACGCCGACAGACTCATTGATCGCTGAGCTGAACCGCAAACAACCATGTCGCAGGTTTCTGCTCGGAGCTGATCCATCGCAACAGTCAACGCGGCAAGCCCCGATGTATCGTCACTGTCAAGTGCAGCGGCTCCCCCCATCAGGTCGAATGTTTTAGCAACTCTTGAAGCCAGCGTGCTCGCCGTAAAACTTCCTGTTTCATCCAGCAGGGCAGGGCGATTCTTCAGTATTGTCTTTCGGAATTCTTCAGTTGTTCTGCTGGCAAGGTCCGAAGTGATCCCCTTAGACAGCATCGAGGTCATCATTCGCTGGCAGATCTCCGGCAGCCTCATTCCAACCTGAAGCTGATCTCCGAACTCACCACCAAAGATCGTTCCGATGACAACTCCGACTCGTTGACGATCCACAGGCCACACAGGCTCCATGGCCGATGATTTCTGAGCTGTCGAACTCACAGTCTCCGAAGTCAGTGCCGCTGACTTCGTCATCTCAGCCAGCGCCTGGGCGACAGCATCAATCAACATCATTTGAACTGGATTCGCCTGTTGCACCTGCTTGGGAGGAATGCGGTAACGAGCCCCGTCGAAGGTGAAGTCATTAATGAAACCTCCGCGACAATGAGGCGAGGAATACGTCACAGGAGATTCGCCTGAAACAATCCCCACCCCATTTCGCCATCGCTCCGCCGGCGCATCGGAAATCGCGGAATCGGGAGAACTCAGGACCGCTCGGAACTCGTTGAGGTTCATGGCCCCCGCAACAACAATTCCTCGACCAACAATGGCAATTGGTTCCGGAGCATGAGGTTGCTCTTCCGTATCCGCAACTCGGTTCTGCACGGGGGCCAATTGTCCCCGATGCTCTTCAATGACAACATGAGCATTCAAGCCGCCGATACCAAACGCACTCACCGCTGCACGACGTGGGCGTCTCTCCAGTGCGACATCCGGCCACGCGGCTCCTGTAGCAACCACAGCGACAGGGGCTGTCGACCAATCATAATTGTGATTGGGATTCTCGAATCGCAGGGAAGGCGGGATCTGACGACGATGCATGGCCAGCAGAACTTTGACCACACCAATCAAACCGGCAGCTTCCAGAGTGTGACCAATATTGGATTTTACGCTGCCCAGAAGAAGCCTTCGCTGCGGCAATCTGCCATCCGGAAATGCGGGACTTCGATCGGCCAGATATCGCAATGTCTCCAGCTCGGTTGCATCTCCCAATTGAGTACTGGTCGCATGCGCCTCCATGTAGTCAATATCCAAAACGGCAGCGTCACCATAGGCTCGCTGAAGCGCCAGGACCTGACCTTCCATTCGTGGTGCCCACAGACTACGTCCCTTGCCGTCCGATGCCATTCCTACGCCACGGACAACGCCAAGAATTGGCAGCGAGTACTGTTCGGCCTTTTCCTGCGTCGTGATAACAATCGCGACGTAACCTTCCGAACTCACGAGACCGCTGGCACCATCGTCAAACGGGCGAGAATCAATGGCCGTGCAGGCCTGTGAGTGAGAAAAGAGAATCAGATTGTCAACATTGTTGTAGGTCGCTCCTCCCACAATCGCACTGTCCAGCCGACCCGCGCGAATCGCGAGTATTGCCTGAGACAGGGCTACCAGAGATGAAGCACAAGCGGCGTCGATGACTGACCGCGTGCCGGTGAGACCCAGAACCCGCGCTGCCAGCGCTGCCGCTTGATACGCATGAAAGCTCGGAACAGCATTCAAATGCCGAGAAGGCCGCACTTCTCTGATAGAGTGTGCGACTTCGGAAATAATCTGCCGACGAACGTTCTCCGGAAGCTGACGGAATGCGTCAATATCATCAACGAAAGAAAGCGCCTCTTCGATCTGTGTTCCAAGACTTAGTCCTCCACCGGATTTCGTACCGCCGGAGTGTCCAACGTAAACACCGGTCCGCTGCAGACGAGAATCTTCCGTTTGCAAAGTCGCATTGCGCCAGGCTGTGGCAGCCACCTCGGCAAACTGAATGTGAGCAGCGTCGAAGAGTGATTCAGTCTGGTGAGGCAATGGGCAGACGTCTCGATTCAGCGGACGCTCTGGAACAATTCCTCCCAGAGTCGTGTATGACTTTCCGGTTTTCCCTTTCTGTGCGTCAAAATACAGGTCGCGATCACATCGATCCGGTGGCAGTTGGCCGTATCCCGTTCGTCCGTTGAAAAGCAACTCCGCGAATTCTGTGACGCTGTCTGCTCCGGGAACTCGACAGGCAATGCCCACAATCACGACTGGCGAATCAGATTCTGCAGATTTAGAAGGTCTAGCGAACATAAGCGACCTCCGACTTGTTGCCAACCTGACTCGGATATCGCCGAACAGCCGCAATCAGCCTGGAAAAGCTTTCAGTCAAATCCGTTGTTGGACAAGGCTGAACTCGGCGGTCCTGAACTTTGTGGTCTTCGTGACAAAAGTCTGACTCAATCAACAACACTCCCGCCGCAAACGCCTGTGAAACTGTCCTGCTACCGGAAGTCAATTCCCCGAAGACTGCAGAGGAAACAATAACGCGCGAAGACTCGCCTCCGGCATGAGCAGTTCGGACGGTCCAGCCTCTCCTGCTTTCTTCAACAACCCACTGCCCCCCGCACGGGCCACAAACTTCGATGCCGAAAACGTTGGCTGGAAGAGAATCAGCCTCTCCCATGCTTCGATCGCAATCGAGTCTGAACTGATCCCACGCCGAAGGAGTCAACCGCAGGACTGTCGGTGGTCCTCCTGGTTTGGTCTGTCGCATGCAGAAGTCACGAAGACGTTCCACGGTCAGTACCGGCAAGTCTGCTTCTTTAGAGATTTGCATGGCGTGAACCGTGTTTGTGCGGTCAAACACCGGATCATCCTTGAAGTAAGGCTTAAACGCCGCCACAAATGGGGCTGCCTGCTCATCAATCTGTGCCGTCGCCTCCACTCGCCGCGATGGCAATTTCAAACCCGCCTCAAGGACGGCAGCCCGAAAACCATCTTCCAGCTCCGAGGCTGATGTCCCAGCGGCACTGGTAAGGTGATAGGTATCCCCATGGAGAGACGGACGACGATAGATCTCCGCAATCATTGAAGCAACCCAGTCGACCGTCACAATATTCTTTCGCTCGTGGCCACTGAAGCCAAGGCGTCTAAACCAATCACCTCGTTCCGGAAGACCGAAACGCTGGCTCAACGCCTGAAACATCAGAAATGCACTATTGATCGTTTGGTCCGACCGCATACTGGTTGTAGGGTGCAGGTCGATAACAATTGACGGCCTATAAACCGTGAGCGAAACAATCTGTTGTGACTGACGCAGCATTTGCTCCGACATTGTTTTGCTGCGTTCGTAGTCGTTGCCAAACTCCTGCCCGACGTTCGACTCTCGTTCCAGAATACGACCAGTTCTCAACCCGGCGATGTAGGCTGTCGACACATAGTGCCACTCGCTGATTCCTGCAGAAGCTGTTACTTCCAGCAAATGTCGGGTGCCATCCACATTTGTTCGATAAGGCTCGTTATCCGGATGCTCGCTCGCTGGTTTAAAAAGAAGATTCGCAGCGGAATGAATGACACTTCCGCAATTCGCGTTCAACCAGGCATGATCTGTCACTGACATTCCAAGCCCCGCAGAACAGAGCTCTCCGTCCAACACCACCGGACGCACAAACAAACGCTGGAATCGTTCTTCAAGCCTTCGCATCAACGACTCAACTCGCTCCTGCGCCGTCTGCCGACGGTTACCGCGGACAAGAACTGCCACTGGCAATTCACAACTGAGTAGTCGCGCAAGGACGAGCCCTCCGACGAGGCCTGTCGCTCCTGTCAGCAATACGAATGGCCGATCTTGACCAGCACTCTTGAGCATGTATCCGTTCTTTTCGCCTGAATTCCGGGCTTCATTGCGGGCAGGGATGTCACAAATTCACAGCGTCTACGCAAATTCCTGGTGAGTAGTACTGTCGGGACATAACTCGACCAAGCTTATGCCGTTGCATCTTGAGAAGCCCACCCTGGGAAACGCACGGAAAAACTAGCCCAACTCACTTCGTGGCGGCGAAAACACCCGAATTTTCGGAACAGTCTGTCTATATCAAACCCTCAAAGGGTCGAATTGTGGCAATTATTCGGGTCGGTGGAAGCGAGTCACCGCACCTTAGCCAGACTTGGTGGCTCAGGCTGGAAGGATACCGAACCTCACAACTCCTCAAGTTAGAGCTAAAACCAAAGAATACTGAACAAATGAATCCTTAACCACCCACCTATTTGCTTCGCGCCGTTATGGCGACGCGATCGATCCAAATCTGGCCTGACAATCCACAGTGTCGGAGCAATTGCCGTCGCCTTCACCAATTGACTTCAGGCGATCCAAGTCCGGATGACCAGACAATCTACTCGGGTGCAGTACCACGAAAATTCTAATTCTCCCGGCCCGACAGAACCTACGCATCCTTTACCGCTACCGCTCCAATGAAAGGAACGAAGTCAAGTTCGTATAGACCGCACCAAGGCCGAGGCCGATTTCTATGGTCCGGAGAAACACAGGACTCTTCCGTCAAGAGTCGTCAGAAACAACATCCCCTGAGCCCCCACCAGTCCGTCCCATGACGGTAAGGTTTCAAGCTCAACAGTGTGCAGTGTCTCTCCAGTCTCCGCGTTGACAGCGACAAGCTTTCCTCCCAATTGACCTTCCAGGGCCGAATCCTGGGCTCCAAGAAGCTTCTGGACTTCCTGATCTTTCTCCGTCAATTTCTGAAACGTGGCTTCTTCATCAATGATATCCGGCGGGCCCACAATAAACAGATGCAGGCCCGCGAGCACCATGCCTCTCACGTATATCGGGACATCCGTCTTCCAGCGTGGTTCAATCAACGAATTGGCCGCGTTCTGTGCATTTGCGTTCCCCTTAACGTTATCTTTGCCTTTCTTCGCCCGCGTTGACTGCCTCGCTGTCAGTTGCACTCCCTGGCCCATTTTCCCATTCACAACTTTTGCACCCACCAGATTGCCATTGTTTCGATAGGCCGACATGTCGCGTGCAGTGCCATCATCGAAAGTCACCACCAGAGCAGGGTCGCCGGATAACTCAGAATCGTCATTGAATCTTTGCGCAACAGCGGCGGCGTCAACATCAGTGAAGTAAAGTCGCAGCTCATCAATGATTCCGACAAACTGAAACGGCTGCCCATAGTCACCAACAGATCCGCCGAGGTCACCGCCAACTTCAAGTCCCTGCGCGGGATCTTTTGTCAGTAATCCGGATGCTCTGCCTTCACCCACCAGCTCTCCGTCCACGTAAAGTCGCATCTCCTTCTCTGCGGTAAGCACACCAACAATGTGATGCCACCCGCCGACGATGCGTTTCGTTCCGGAGACTGTGGATAGAGTTGAATCGGTGCGCACATGGAAAGTCGGCTTGCCCGTTTCCATCGTTAAAGCGAATCCTTCCGCAGGACCACCACGAGCGACAATCACACCATTGGGATTCGTCGTCGTCATCCAAGCTTCAACTGTGATTGGCTTACCGGTTGGGTCGAGACCTGGGCTGCGGGGAAACTGAACATAGGACGCCGGTTCTGCGGCGCCAGGGTCTGTTTGTTTTCCAAAGTTCTCCGGCACTTCCGGAGGTTCTGGTGCTGCAGAGTAAAGCTGCCGCTCCAGTGTCGTCGTCCAGCGGAAGTACTCGGGCTTTCGACCGTAACCGAAAACATAACCATTGCCGTTGACCATAATATCACCCGTGGGCGCGAAGCGACCGGCCTGATAATAACCTCCATGACCTCCCGCGAAACTTCGGCCGTAAACCCAATAAGATCGATGGAACCAACTGTCGTCCAGAAATCCCATCGGGGCAAATAGATGGACGCCTTCCCCTCGCTGAGCCGATCCCTGCTTGACAAAATCTCCTGAGATGGGACCAATCTCCACTCGATTTCCATCGGAATCAAACTTCTGCGAACGCATGTAAACAAATTTCTCGTCGCCGCTCAGGATGTCCGGTAATCCGACAGGCATCTGGAGTATCTGAAGTTTCTCCTGCATGTTGTTACCCGTTTCCGGATTTGTCTCATCCATGATGGTCTCTGACAACTGCTTTCCCGTTACAAGATCCAGTCGGACAAGGCGAAGACCTCCATCCAGAAAATTGGATCGCCCGGCGACAGCCCAGACGACATTGTCACGGATCAACACACTACCGTGAACAGGCCAGAGCGATTCCAGTTGTTCAAAAGCCATCGCTCGACGATCCAGCGGAGCGACGCGATATTTCCACGCCAGTTGGCCATCCTTTGCCCGAAGATTGTAAACCCAGCCATCGGTGCAACCGAAAACCACCTGACCGCGTTCGACCGTTGGTGGCGAATCAATTCTTGCTCCAGCGACAAAGGTCCAGAGGCCATCGCCATTATGCTGATCCAGAGCATGCAGCGTGTGCGAATCCGTCTGGGCCACAAAGACCAAGCCATCGGCCACAACCGGGGACGTGAGCTTTCCCCCAAGCCTGATGTCCCACTTGATTCCGACTTCGGCAGGAATCTCCTGACGTGAAGTTCCGGTTCGTTTTTGATCATGTCGAAATGTAGGCCAGTCGTCCTTGCCTGAGTATTCCCCGGCTGCAGGGAGAACACCACCAAACGCAGGCCCTTTTTCAAGTCGACCTTCTTCCGGAACTTTGCCGGGAATGGGGCGTGTTTTTGCCATCGGAGCCAGCGCATTGAAGCCGTAGAGCTTAGCTTCCGGATAACACGCGCAGTTATGAGGCGGCGTATAGGTCAGTCCATTGCAGGGCATTACGCCGTAAAGACAACCACCACGAACCCAATGATGGATATCCCAGTGCTCATTCTTGAAGTCAACGAATTCGACACCGGTGCGTGATGGGATCAGGAAGTTATCGGTGGCCTTCGAGATATAGCAGCGATGATGAAACCAATAGGTGTCAATGTCTGGTGCAAATGACTTTTTGACTTCTCCCGAGCGTGGATCGCGGCCTGTGAAAACTCCTGTGTCCTTTCCTGAAGTTGTCGGCGCACACCAGACAAGCTCATCGACGACCATCAGATCCTGAGGCGACTGGTATCCGGAATTCGGGTGCTCGGCTTCCCAAAGTTGTTTTCCAGTGGCGGTGTCCACACTGATCATGCGACCGTCGCCGCCTGCGTAGAGAACCACGTCCTTATAGATCACAAGACGCGGGCCGAAATTGAAGGTGAACTGTTTCCGACGAGTGACCGGTTCTGTCGTCCATCGTAATTCTCCGGTTTTCTGATCCAACGCGTTCAGACTTTCGCCATCGTGAAAGAAGACGCTATCTCCGTCAGCCGACAACGTCAGAGGAGCAATTCCGGTTTGCTTCGCCCAGAGTTTCTTACCTGTGGACGCTTCAAACGCCATCACCACTCGAGGTTCCTCGTTCCAGAAGAACTCCTGATTGACTTTCGCCTGATCTCCAACCCGGCCATTGGCAGGAGCATAATCCGCAAGTTCTGCTTTACCTTTTCGGACAACCATAAAGAGGAGACCATTCGTATGGATGATCTCCTCTGTTGCATCGGTGCCTTCATAAGTTCTCAACTCTTTTCCAGTGGCTGCGTCCATGGCAATGGTCGGAGATTCAAACCCCAGCGGTGCGTAAACCTCGTCAGCGGAAGAAACAAGTCGTCGCGACAGTTGGGTTGGTCCACTCTTGAGTGGCCACAGATGGTTCTGCCATTCCGCTATGTCTCGCTTCCAGAGAATGGTTCCGTTGAAGGCATCTCGTGAAATCAACTTCCACTTCGAGGGCAACTGAACAGAGATTCGACTTCCTTCATCAATGATGTAGAACATGCGACCGTTTGTGGAAACAAGGGCGCTCATACTGGCCATTCGGTCGTGATGACGAGACCACCGAGGACTACCGACCCACTGCAGGTGTCGAGGAGAATTGACGACATCATCGTGAGCAACAGCATTGCCTGTCGCGTCATGCAGATAATGGGACCATTCATCAATGTTGTCCGGACGCGGCTTAACAGTCCTCTGCCAATGGCCGTCTGCACCCCGCTTTAGTACGACACCGTTCGGCACGAGCACACGCAGGATTTCGTCATCGGAAACACGCCCCTGATTTTCAACGACGATCAGATTGACAAGGTTGTCAATATACGGCAGCGTTTCGCCGGAGAACTGCAGTACAGAGACATTGCCATACCTACCCGTCGCCGCAATGGCCTTTCTGGCAGCATCGGTCTCTGCGGTCCCTTCAATCAAAGCCTGAACCTGAATCGAGTCGCCCGATCGCAGCGCTGCGGTGAGTTCCCCATTGGTCGCGCCGAGGTGAACAAAGAAGCCTCCGCTGATCTTTGCGGCAGTCAGGATTTCATTGGCGTCCTCTAAACCGGAAGCCTCTGAAAAACTCACTTTGGCCGACAGGATCAGCAGAGCAAGGATAGTTCTTAACATTTGGGGCACTCCGCGAAAGCAGTGGGGCTCAGTGTGGCGATCATGGCTCAGCGTCACGTCCCTGGAATGTACCAAACCGGCTCAATCTGCGGGAGAGAATGACTCAACGGCAGATCGGCAGAATCGCAAGGAAACGAAATTCCAGACTGTCACGGAGCAGATGGTTGCCTGCTGAATCAGCAATATTCAAAGACTGGAACCTTGTTTGCTTATCGGTGTGTGAGCGGAAGTGAGGATCACTTCAGACTGGTCAAGGATCGCTGCAGACAGGAGCAAATTTATGGGATTCCGAGCAAATCTGTTGGTTGTTGGGCTCGTCGTTGTCGGCACATGTGCCGTTAACTGTGACAAGGACGCACTTCTTAGTGATGAAGTGACTCCGATTCCTGTTCGCGATGAAAGCAAGAGGTTGTCGGAAAAGAATCCCAGAACAGAAGATCTCATGGCTGCCAAGCTGGATCATGCGGAGCAGATTCTGGCAGGGTTAGTTACGCACGACTTCGAGAAGATTGCCAGATCTGCAGAATCACTCAAGCTGGTCAGCTTGAAACATCCTTCCGGCTGGAAGAAGGAAACAGACGACAAGGATGTCTATGAGCACTTCCGGATGGAGTTCATGAGACAGTCCGCAAGACTTGAGCGAGAGGCGAACAACCGAAACCTCGCAGGAGCCGCCTACTTTCAGCAGAGCCTGACGGCAACATGCATTGCCTGTCACGACTATATGCGGGACGAAGATCTCAAATCAAAGTAGTCCCCGCGAGGAATCAGGCATTGGTCACGCGAATATCATTACGAATCCGATATTGAGGGGCGAGTTCGCGTGCCAGTTCCTGCGCCTGTTGTTTGCGATACCACGACGCCACTTCACCAAAAAGTTGAACCTGATCGTCCGAGACATGAATCCGCGCGGACATCTGCATCTCACATTGAAGACGACGTTCGAGGCGAACCGCCAGAATAATGTCTCGGTCTGATTTTCGATTTACGTTTTCGGCAGAAGACTCAGCAGTGACGAGGCGAAGCATGGCAAAACACATCCCTTGCGACTAACACGGATTCGATCCTCCTGATGCTCTGAAAACGACCGCCAGGTTCGTTGGCAGCGTCATAGAATCTGGTCCTGGGCATTCTCCGGATCAGCGCCCGGCAACTGTCTGGCTGCGATCGAGATGTCTAAGTGCGACACTGGAGCTTCTGACATGAGCATGACAGTTGGCACATGTCATGGCGAGCCGCATGAATCCCAACGACACGCCCTCGGAATCTTCGGCTTCTGCCATCCGATCAAGAAACTCGGTGGCCGTGACAAAATCGGCCGTGTCCTGCACAAATCTCGCGCTGGCCATCCGCTCCCAAACTTCATGACGACTCAGATCCGACATTTCAGCCGAGGACTTACGAATCAATTCAAAGTCTCCCCGCGAAACGCCCTCCAATGCTCTTTGCGCCGCGGCCAGCTTTCGTGCCATAAACTTCTCCATGGCACGCTCATCGGCCGGAGCGGCAATCTCATCCTGCACTGCTGCGGATGTCCCTTTGCTGAACGGTTCAACCAGTGTAATGACTGCAGAACACATCATCAGGGCGACGACGCCGGACTGAAGACCACCAATTGGGGATAAGTGAAACATCGGACTCTCCATGGTCGTTTTCTGGAACATTGATTTTCAAACAGGATCTTATTCTGTGCGCAGCCACGATTGAGGCGATCCCCCAATAAGGTATACCGCGAGCCCCCGGCCTTAACTCACACCGTACGGAGAACAAGCATCCGACAGTGCTGCGAGATGCTTTGGAGCACACACTGCATCACATCTGTCACATGGACGACGGTCAGGCTTTGGAGACTATTTCCCGGACGATAGCGACTTGCATTTGGCGTGCCGAAAGAATCGGGGAGTTCTGAATGGCCGAGATTCAGAGAAAACTACGAAATCGAGTAATCCGGAGCGGAAAGATTTACAAATTCCGCGACCTCCAAAGTTTCAAACAAAGCATCAGAATCGAACCCGCCGGAAAGCAACCCACGTCTACGACTTGATGGCCTCAAAGGAATTCCGATCCTCTGACGTGCGAAAGCTGGCGACTACTTGTTGCCGTCAGCGAGCACCGTGTTGCGGACCCATTCATGGCATTTCAGGCACTTCATCGTAACATTGACCCAGGCCATTGACGTCCCATCCATATTGTTGTCTTCGGCTTCCTTTTGAAGCTCTTCCACCGCATTCACGAACTCCGTGCTGTACCGACGATACATCATATCGTTCGATACCCGCCAGTTTTCCTGGGTGCTCATCTTCATTAACGACGTCGAGCCTTCAGAGACCATTTTCAGATCTTCAGTACACAAGCCTTCAAGGATCAAGTTCGAAGCCTGAAGCTTCTGCCGCATAAACCGCGAAAGGGCGGACCCGGGCTCATCCTTCTTGTCGGCCGAAGGAGGATCACTCGGAGGGCTCTTCTGAACCGCTGGCTTGCCTTCCTGCGCCGACGCGGACGTCGTCAAACCCAGCGTGCGACTGAACGAAAACAACAGAACCAGCAAGACAGCGATAATCAACAGCACGATTGTCGAGACTTTTGCAGAACGAACGAACGCAGTCATGACATGGGCCCTTCAGCAGAAAAACAGACCTTTACTATCCATCTGAGGCGATCTACGCAAACTCCGCGCCGCAGTTTCAGTGCGTTGTTTTCTTGTGTATAAGTCCTGCTGCAGCCGCTTAAATGTGCGATCTGGCGCGCTTTACTGTGCGGGTTCTGCTTTCTTCCACACTTTGGCCAGCACAAATTAATGCTCGCGTCTCTACCCATTTTTGATGCCCGAACCGGAACGGCCCCTGTCAGTTCGCGGTTTGCCAGGGTCTCAAGTTAAGGATCCTGAGCATGGAAGATCTGACGATTGCAATCATCCTGATGGCCGTGTTATCAATGGCCGTCTTCTTTTCGTTTCGAGCTGTTCTGTTGGGGGCTCCGGAACGCTTATTGGATGGTATCGCAGCGGCTCTGGTGATACTGGTTGGAGTTTATGTGCGATTGGTCTGGGGGCAGTTGTGGATCGTTCGCTGGATACCACTGTCGT